>NZ_SHOE01000013.1:0-140606 GCF_012275705.1 Vibrio chemaguriensis | reverse complement strand
CACCTTTTTCACCCAATTTCTTCTAATAATGATTCGACTTTTTTTATTTTATTTTTTTTTTTGATTTTTTTTTTCAGATGTGTATAAGAGACAGCATATATATAAACAAAAAGGGCGCACCATATCGGTGCGCCCTTTTCACAAATTTAAAGCAACAGAAGGAAAGTTACCCAAAACTGTGCACTAAATGTTCAAAAAGTCTTTCCATCGCTCGATAAGCATCATGAAGTCCTCTATTCCACAGCTTGCTGTACTTTCTGCATTGTAGAAATCGAATTCACTCTCCATCTCAACATCATGGTCATGGGCCAATGCGTTTTCTTGCACTAGGACTTCATCGCCCAGAATCATCAAGCTAATTTCTGTACCTGTTAGGTTATGCTCTTGAGAAGGCGCTGAAAATGACTGCTCAATTAGCTTTTCAACCTGAGCAATCTTCATAGGATCTTTGCCAATTTCTTCTTGTAGCCAGCGCCCAACAATCTCATGCCCCATGCTGCATTTTACGTAGTACTCGCCCATCAACGTGTTACGGATGAATTCAAATTCCATCGAGATTGCCTTTTCGTATCAATTTGGTGCGGAGTATAGCGAATTGCGCCCATAAAAAAAGCACCTCGTTTGAGGTGCTTTTTAATTGTGCAGTTAAACTTATGCAGGCTCTTGGAAGATCACTTCATCCGCTTTCTTGGTGTACTGATCCATTTTATGGAAGTTCAAGTAGCGGTAAGTATCTGTAGCGGTTGCATCAATTTGCTTCGCATACTCCAAGTACTCTTCTTTGGTTGGAATCTTACCAAGGATTGCACCTACGGCAGCTAGTTCCGCAGACGACAGGTAAACATTCGCACCAGTACCTAGACGGTTCGGGAAGTTACGCGTTGAGGTCGACATCACTGTTGATTTGTCTGCAACACGCGCTTGGTTACCCATACACAGTGAACATCCTGGTGTTTCGATTCGAACCCCTGCACGGCCAAAGATACCGTAATAACCTTCTTCCGTTAGCTGATCCTTGTCCATCTTCGTTGGCGGAGCGATCCATAGACGAGTTGCAAGCTGTCCATTGAACTTATCTAGCAGCTTACCAGCAGCGCGGAAGTGACCGATGTTCGTCATACAAGAACCGATGAACACTTCATCAATCGCTGTGCCTTGTACTTCAGACAACAAGCGAGCATCATCCGGATCATTCGGTGCACATAGTACTGGCTCGTTGATTTCAGCCATATCGATTTCAATCACATGTGCGTATTCAGCATCTTTATCCGCTTGCATTAGCTCAGGATTTGCTAGCCACTCTTCCATCGCTGTAATACGACGTTCGATAGTACGGCGGTCACCGTAACCTTCAGAGATCATCCACTTCAGCATTACAATGTTAGAGTTTAGGTACTCTTCGATCGACTCTTGCGACAGTTTCACAGTACAACCTGCCGCAGAACGCTCAGCAGAAGCATCAGAAAGCTCAAATGCTTGCTCAACTGTTAGCGTTTCTAGGCCTTCAATCTCAAGGATACGGCCAGAGAATTCGTTGATCTTGCCCGCTTTTTCTACCGTTAGTAGACCTTGCTGAATCGCGTAGTAAGGGATGGCATGAACAAGGTCACGTAGTGTGATACCCGGTTGCATTTCACCTTTAAAGCGAACCAAGATTGACTCAGGCATATCTAGTGGCATAACGCCTGTCGCAGCAGCAAAGGCAACCAAACCCGAACCTGCTGGGAATGAAATACCTAGCGGGAAACGAGTATGTGAGTCACCACCAGTACCAACTGTATCCGGTAGTAGCATACGGTTTAGCCATGAGTGGATAATACCGTCACCCGGGCGAAGAGATACGCCACCGCGGTTCATGATAAAGTCCGGAAGTGTGTGGTGCGTGTTTACGTCTACTGGTTTTGGGTACGCAGAGGTGTGACAGAAAGACTGCATAACAAGGTCAGCAGAGAAGCCCAAACACGCCAAGTCTTTAAGTTCATCACGAGTCATAGGGCCGGTAGTATCTTGCGAGCCTACTGTCGTCATCTTCGGCTCACAGTAGGTACCAGGGCGAATGCCTTCTACGCCACACGCTTTACCAACCATTTTCTGTGCAAGCGTGTAACCCTTGCCAGAATCTGCAATTTCACCAGGTTTACGGAATACATCCGAAGGCTCAAGACCTAGCGATTGACGCGCTTTGTCTGTCAAACCACGACCGATGATCAATGGGATACGACCGCCAGCACGAACTTCATCAATCAGTACTTCCGTTTTCAGCGAGAACTCAGCTAAAACTTCACCTGTTTCGTGATTACAAACTTTACCTTCATATGGGTAAACATCGATAACATCGCCCATGTTGAGCTTAGTCACGTCAACTTCGATTGGTAGTGCGCCCGCATCTTCCATTGTGTTGAAGAAGATAGGTGCAATTTTACCACCAAGTACATAACCACCAGCACGTTTGTTTGGAACGTAAGGGATATCATCTCCCATGAACCAAAGTACTGAGTTGGTTGCAGATTTACGTGAAGAACCAGTACCAACAACATCACCAACGTAAACCAATTGGTGACCTTTTTCTTTCAATTCTTCAATTTGCTTGATCGGACCAATATTGCCCGGTTGATCAGGATTGATGCCTTCACGCTCGTTCTTCAGCATCGCAAGTGCGTGCACTGGGATATCAGGACGAGACCAAGCATCAGGTGCAGGTGAAAGGTCATCCGTGTTCGTTTCACCTGTTACTTTAAATACAGTTAGAGTGACTTTTTCTTCAAGCTTAGGCTTAGAAAGGAACCACTCAGCATCAGCCCATGACTGAAGTACTTTTTGTGCATGCGCATTGCCTGCTTTTGCTTTCTCTTCTACGTCATAGAAAGCATCAAACATCAGCAGCGTATGAGACAGCGCTTTTACTGCGATCTCTGCCAGTGCTTCATCATCCAATAGCTCAACTAGCGGCTCGATGTTGTAGCCACCTTGCATAGTGCCTAGCAGTTCAGCCGCTTTTTCACGACTCACTAATGGTGATTTAACTTCACCTTTTGCTACTGCTGTTAGGAAACCCGCTTTTACATAAGCAGCTTCATCAACACCTGGAGGGATACGGTTTTCAAGTAGGTCAAGAATGAACTCTTCTTCACCTTGCGGGGGATTTTTCAGAAGTTCTACAAGTCCAGCAACTTGTTCTGCGTCTAGCGGTTTAGGAACAACTCCTTCAGCAGCACGCTCTTCGACGTGTTTACGGTAGGCTTCAAGCACGACTTTTTCCTCTCATTGCGGTTCCTCCTCTATTATTACTATTGTTAAAGTAAAGGAGTGAACATCCTTGGAAACTTGGCTCTCCATTGCCCTTGTTTTCATTCAATTATGATTGAGAAACAGCGCCGTAGAGGCCAAACTGTGGGCAAAATAATAGCAAATTTAACCTTAAATTAAAATCTTATCATTTTGACCAACATAGCAACTTACGACTAAAGTTCTGCTAATTTTGACCAAATATGCCAAGTTTTTGCTTTCTCATGCCCGATTAATTAAACGATGTTCCTACGATCAAATACACAGCATCCAAATCTTGCTCGGTACGACCGTATGCCAACATTATTGGTCCTATTGGTGAGTCAACACCAAAGAAGATGGAGCCAGCATTGTAAAGTGGCGCTTCGTTTAGTTTCAGATCATTATCTGACCAAACTCCACCGTATTCCACTGATGCACCGAGGTAGACTGGCGCTTCAAATAGTCCAAAGTCATTGTCGAACCATTTGTATCGGTACACCAAGCTACTAAAAAACAGGTTCTGTCCAATCAAGCTATTTCTTGGGATGCCAGATAGGTTTAAAAAGCCGCCTAACTCTCTCGGATCAAGTGGAACCGATGAATTTTTACTTTCTACAAAGCTATATTCTGCATGTCCGACTAAAGTATGACGCTGATGACTGACCGCACCTTTGAATCGCGCGGAGATTTCATACACAGTATCTTCAATCATCTTTTCCGTGTCGAGCAGAGTGATGCCTTCCGGACTCTTGTCATGAGATACGAAATATTCAAGATCGACCAGCAGTCCGCGAGTAGGAAATGCAAAATCATCAAGCGTATCGAGTCGATAGCTCGCAAATATACCTTTGCGCTCGAAGTCTAGCTGCCCTGCCGAGGCCAAGGTAGACAGCTCAATATCTCCTGTAGAGTAACGAGCACCAAGGCGCAACTCTTGCCATAACGTAGGTTGAATGCCAATCGCCAGTTCTGAAGCAAAGTCATTATAGGAAACGGGTAAGAAGTCGTTAACTGAGCTGAGGTCCGGGTTTTCAAACTCGCTAAAAGGTAAGTTTCTATCTTCACTGCTGTATCCAACACGGCCAGCAACAAAAAGCGTTTGGCTAGATAAAACAGGCGAATACAACTCAGCTTCTATCAGCTTATCCGTGCCCATTTCTACGTTGAACGCCAACTCTGCACCATGCGAGTTTAAATTAGTAAAATTGGTCGACATACCGATGCCGTATTGGCTATCCGTATCGAAGTCATCTTCAAGGAAAAATCGAAAGTTAACGTAATTCGGCCCCCACGACTTTTCGTTAACATCAAAAACCAACAATGTCTTACCATCAACATCTTCAAAGTGGTAAGTGATTAACTCAAAACGATCCAACGCATAGAGATTTTCAACGGCTTTTTCTATTTCAGCCGTTGGAATACGACGACCTGTTTTCAATTGGATACGGTTGGTAAGTAATACATCACTGTAGTGGGTGTTATTCACTATCACAATGTCATCAACAATGCGTTTATCACCGTAAACCAGCGTCTTACGTACCTCTTGCTTGTGATCAATGTACTTTTGGTATTCTGCGTTCGATAAACTTAGACCAAGCAGCTTATCTTCAAGCTGCTTGGTAATATCGTAGCCCGCTTGAAAAGCCCAAGGCATTTTGTCGAACTCGACCGTTTCCATGGTGCCCACATTGGGACGAATATAAATATCTTGTGGTTCAAGCTCGTCCACTTGCTGTTGCGTACTGCGACGAACTAGGTAATTAGAAAGTTGATCCGCTACAGTAAACAGCCCGGTAAACTCATCTTCGGTTTTGTAGTCGGTGCTAATATCGACAGCAATAACAACATCAGCCCCCATGGCGCGAGCCACATCGACAGGCATGTTATTGACCACGCCGCCATCGACAAGCATATGGCCATTGAGCTTATAGGGAGGAAGCGCTCCTGGTACAGACATGCTAGCCATCATGGCGTCCACAAGGTAGCCATTGCCAAGAACCACTTCCTCTAGCGCAAGAATATCTGTCGCCACAGAGCGATAAGGAATGGCAAGATCATCAAAAGAATCGAATCGCCCTAAGTTCCCTGTAGTCTCACGCAATACGCGCAACATGTTCTGGCCTTGCACGACACCCGTTGGGGCACGAACCTCACCAAATCTTAAGCCGAGGTCAGTGTTAATTTGATAGCGGTCTTCATACTCTTTATCACGAACTCGGCGTTGACTACGGTCGACACGATCTCGATAACCACTGCTCCAATCGACGGTGTAGATAAAACTTTCAATTTCATCAGCGCTCATCCCCGTTGCATAGAGACCACCAACATAAGCGCCCATACTGGTGCCCGTTACGATATCGACCGGGATCTGCATCTCTTCTAACGCTTTGAGGACGCCGATATGCGCAGCGCCTTTTGCTCCGCCACCGGCGAGCACAACTGCCACCTTTGGACGAGGCTCCACGTCATCCGTTTTTGCTAGAGAGTTGGCGAGGGAAACTGAAGGAGTGGTGATCAAAAAGGCACTAACCCAAAGCGCGAAATGGCGAGTCGACGGGCTTGATAACAGCTTTTTGAACATTCACTTCTTCCTTTGTTGAATTTCTTATCAAGTAGGGCGTGCTAGCAGCACCGCACTAACACGCCCTAATATGTACTAAGAATTGACCAGAGAGACAAGCTAATGTTGTTGATTTGGCGATGCTACCAATCAAATAAGCTGTTAAGCCAGTTTGATTTCTTCTCACACTGCTGCTTTATTTGACCCGTTTTATCCCAAACTGGCAGTTTATAATCACTACGACAGTTCATTTCTAAACCACCATCTGATGTCGGCTTAAATCCTAACGTGGTGATCTCTCTTGGCCATGGAAGCTCTAAACGCTCAGGAATGCGTTGCTTCAAATACTCTGCGTACACTCGTAATGCACCGCTCGATCCCGTTAGATGAACCGGTTTGTTATCGTCGCGGCCTAGCCAAATTGTCGTCACTTCACGGCCATCAACACCGACAAACCAGCTATCGCGGTTATCGTTACTGGTACCCGTTTTTCCTGCCAGTGCAGCCCAACCAAACTGGCTTTGTAAGAAGCGGCCTGTACCTTGAGCAACCCCCTGTTTCATCGCGTAGGTCGTTAGCCATGCTGCTTGCTCATCCACGGCTCTTGATGAACGAGGCAAGGATTGATACAGCACATTACCTTCCATATCCATCACTGAACGCAGAGCGGTCAGTTTCGCACGTTTGCCTGAGTTCGTCAGTGTCTGATACATCTGCGCGACTTCAAACGGCGTCAAAGAAAACGAGCCCAAAAACATCGAAGGCACTGGGCGGATTTCGTCTTTGTTGACGCCCAAACGTTCTAAAGTATTGGATACTTCTGGGATACCAAGCGCCATGCCTAAGCGCACAGTTGGCACGTTGAGTGACTTCGCTAAAGCAATGTAGAGTGGCACATCACCACGATATTTTCGGTCGTAGTTACGCGGTGTCCATACATTACCTTTACTGCTTTTCAGGCTTAGCGGCGTGTCGTGCAGCGTCGTGCCTAGGTTATATTTTTCCGGTTGTTCTAAAGCCGTCAAGTAAATCGCTGGTTTAACTAGAGAACCAATTGGACGACTGGCATTGAGCGCGCGGTTAAAACCTTCATAACCAACACGTTTACCGCCAACCATGGCACGGATTTCACCACTATGACGATCAACCGCGACTGCAGCGGCTTCTAATTCTTTACCGCCTCGTTTAGCTAGCTCCGGGATCTTTTTCGCGATGGCTTGCTCCATTTTGCTTTGCGATACCGGATCCAGAGACGTAAACACGCGCAGCCCGGTTTCCGCTTTAAATCGCTCCCCCACTTTTTCTTTCAATTCAATGCTCAATTGTTGGAAATAAGCGGGCTGACGGCTCGCGATACGTGGTTTGCTCTGCGTATCAAGCGAACGACTGACGGCTTGCTCATACTGCTCAGATGTCAGCATGTTTTGCTGCATCAACAAACGTAATACAAGATCGCGGCGCTCTTTCGTGCGCTCAGGGTAACGAATTGGATTGTAGTAAGATGGTCCTTTTACCATCCCAACTAACATCGCCAGTTGATCGATTCGCAGCTCTTGGATCGGTTGTCCAAAGTAATAACGTGATGCCAAGCCAAACCCGTGGATCGCTTCACCACCGCTTTGCCCCAAGTACACTTCGTTAAGGTAGGCTTCCAAAATACGATCTTTGCTGTAACGGTAATCCAAAATTAACGCGATATACGCTTCTCGAACTTTACGCCACAGCGTTTTATCACGGGTCAAAAACAGGTTTTTCGCTAACTGCTGAGTTAGCGTACTACCACCTTGAACAGTACGACCCGCTTTAATGTTTGCAACCATTGCTCGTGCAATCGCGAGTGGAGACACCCCATCGTGTTGATAAAAACCCCGGTCTTCGGTCGCAAGCAGTGCATCAACTAAAATTTCTGGGAACTGATCACGACGCAAGAACAGACGCTGCTCATCTTGATCTTTCTCCAGCATACCCAACATCTTAGGCTCTAAGCGTAAGTAACCAAGATCGCCTCGGGACTCTAAAGACTGAATACGCTGTAAGCCAGAATCTGAAAAATGGAGCATCACGTGACGATCCGGTTCAGGACCATCGGCAAATTCAAATGGACGACGGATCAGCTCAATACGAGTGGAAGAAGAAGAGTACTCACCAGGATAGCGAGGCTGACTTACCTTACGGTAATTCAGTACATCCAGCTCGTTGCGCAGTTCTTGAATGGTGATATTTTCACCCGGATTTAAGTTCAAGATGCGAGCATAAACCACCGTTGGCAGTTCAAACAGCTGACCTTCAAAGCGCTCTTTCACGACACTATCTAAGTAAATCCCAACAAACAGCAAAACAGCGGCAAGCGCAACACCGGCTTTCCAGCTAAATGACCACAAAACTTTCAGCCACGAACGTTTCTCGTTAGCCGGCTTTTTACTCGGTGTGCGTCGAGTCGGTTTTGTCGTTCCTTTATTGGTTGTACTTTTCTTCGCTGGCGCTTTTTTCGCGCTAGGCTTTTTGCTGTTAGTCATTATTCAATTGTCTTTTTGTTTTCGTAGTTGCTACATGATTGGCAGGATCATCTGGCCAAACGTGTTTTGGGTAGCGCCCTTTCATCTCTTTTTGAACGTCTTTATAGCTTCCGTTCCAGAAAGCCGCCAAGTCAGACGTCACTTGCAGCGGACGTTGTGCCGGCGAAAGCAGTTCAAGCACTAAACGCTTGCGACCAAGCGCTACCGTAGGGGAGCCACTCTCACCAAATACCTCTTGCATACGCACCGATAATTTCGGCTCATGGCCATACTGGTAACGGATACGCTTCTTTGAACCTGTAGGCAGTTGGTAATGCTCTGGTAACCATTCATCCAGCTGTTGATTGAGTGGCCAACCTAATCGAGCGTTCAGCGCCTCGACCAAGTTTATCTTGCTCAAATCGTTAACCGAACTGACGGACGTCATGTACGGCTCTAACCACTCTTCTAATGAATCCAACAAACTGGCTTCATCAAACATTGGCCATGATTGCTCGGGTAACCATTCCACCGCACAACGAACCCGAGCCAACAAGCTCTCCGCTGCCGGTGTCCAGTTTAGACTCTGTAAGCCCTGGCGGCGGACATACGTGAGTAAAGCTTGTGTCATTTTTTCTTTGCCAGGGCTTGGCAAAGGCTCGCGTTCAACCACCAGCTGACCGAGTTTTGTTTGTCGCTCAGCCATTAGACGCCCTCTTTTTTCATCCCAGTCTACAACTTCTTCAGACGAAAATAGCGCTTCAAAGGTCGCTCGCAATATATTGACATCCAATTCACATGCCGAATGAATTTGACTGGAGTTAGAATGAGAACGCATTAAGTCAACGGCAACCAAATAGTCACAGCCACCTAGCATGTCTTCCTGACGACATTCTGCACCATGACCATTAGCCAAAGTAAATCGCCCAAATTGATTTGTGCGCTGCTGCGCAATGCGATCTGGAAATGCCAAACTTAACACCAGCGGTAATGCTTCTTCATCCACGCCTTTCAGGTCAAATACCGTATCCAATTTGTACGCTAGAGATTGAGCACGCTTGAACAACAGCGACTTTTTTGGATGAGTACCAACAAGCCAACGATGCAAGCTATGAGCGATATTGGTAACGTTTCTCTCTGGCTCTTCAATCAGTGCGACCGCCGCCAAAGCAGCATTTAACATCTTATCACTGTAAGATTGCGCTTTAATTAGCATCGCAGCCGCACGAGGCTCAACGCCTAGTTCATGCGCCTGTTTTCCTTCGGACGTTAATTGCCCTTTTTCCGTCAGTAGTCCCAATGACACCAATAGCTGCTTAGCTTGTTCCAATGACGGATTAGCGGGAACATCAAGCCACTTGAGATCGTGGATATCACTCGCTCCCCAAAAGGCCAGCTCCATGACTAAGCTCGATAGATCGGAATGCAAAATTTCAGGTTGGGGAACCAGCGGTTGCTGCTTGAACTGACTTTCAGAATAAAGACGAACACAAATGCCCTCTTCGATCCGCCCTGCTCGTCCTGCACGCTGAATCGCTGAAGACTGTGCAATGCGTGTTTGCTCTAAGCGTGTTAAACCGTTTTTCAAATCAAACCGGGCAATACGCTCTAACCCAGAATCAACCACAAGGCGAATGCCTTCAATCGTCAGTGAAGTTTCTGCGATGTTGGTCGCGAGTACGACTTTACGCTTGCCGTGTTCTGCCGGCGTGATGGCTTTTTGTTGCTCAGTAAAGCTCAGTTGCCCATAAAGCGGACACACTTCAATATCATCCGCCAAATGAGATAAACGTTCTTCGACTTGTTTAATGGCCCCAACGCCCGGTAGGAAAGCCAACAAAGAGCCGGACTCTTTGTTCATAAGACTTTCTATTGTTTTTGCCATACTCGTCGGTAAATGATCATTCACACCTAACGGTTGGTAACGCATTTCTACGTCGAAACTGCGTCCTTCTGATTCAATGTAACAGGCTTCCGGCAACAACGACTGTAAGGCTTGTTGATCAAGCGTTGCCGACATTACCACCAGCTTGAGATCGTCTCGCAATGCCTCTTGAACTTCTAAACTGAATGCCAAAGCGGTATCGGCATGAATGCTGCGTTCATGAAACTCATCAAAGATCAGCAGATCAACACCATCCAGTTCAGGGTCAGTTTGAATCATCCGAGTCATGATCCCTTCAGTCACGATCTCCAACTGCGTTGCAGAACTTACCTTTGCCTCGCCACGAACTCGATAACCCACGCGTTGCCCTACTTGTTCTCCCAATTGCTCAGCAAGATAACGGGCAATGTTACGCGCCGCGAGTCGTCTTGGTTCGAGCATGATGATTTTTCCAACAACCGAATGGTTTAAGAGGAGCTGTAAAGGGAAGTAGGTCGACTTACCGGCACCAGGCGCCGCTTTTAAGATCACTTGATGTTGATTTTTGACCGCCGTCAGCAACTCAGGCATCACGGCTTCAATCGGCAATTGTGACAAAGGAAATACCTTATGGTGTAATGGTGGCAACATTGTACATAAAAAAATTTTTGTCTAAATAAGCAAATGCATTTCACACCCGCTTTAGAGTCCGCCACTCTACTCAAACGCTATAAACGCTTTCTTGCCGATATCGAACTCGATACCGGTGAAGTTCGTACTATCCACTGCGCAAACACTGGCGCTATGACAGGTTGTGCGACACCGGGAAACAAAGTTTGGTTTTCCACTTCCGACAACCCGAAACGAAAATACCCCAATAGTTGGGAGTTGAGTGAAACCGAACAAGGCCACCGCATTTGTATCAATACTGCGCGCGCCAACCAACTGGCCGTTGAGGCTATTGAAAATAATGTCATTTCAGAGCTTTGTGGTTATGACACACTTCAAACTGAGGTGAAATACGGTAATGAAAATAGCCGAATTGATATCTTGCTCAGCGCAGACAACAAGCCAAAATGCTATATAGAAGTGAAAAGCGTCACTCTTCTTGATGAGACCGACTCTACTGGACAAGGATACTTCCCAGATGCGGTCACGACTCGGGGACAAAAGCACCTGAGAGAGCTCACAGAAATGGCACAAAATGGAAGTAGAGCCATACTTTTATTCACTGTTTTACATTCAGGTATTGAAAAAGTATCCGCGGCGCACCATATAGACGCGAAATATTCACTATTACTCAAACAAGCACAAGACGCTGGAGTGGAAGTTCTCTGCTACAAAGCTGAACTGAGCGATACTGGAATGAAGCTGATTTCCGCTATTGATTTTATCAATTAAGAGAAAAAATGATGTCGTCTTCACATTGACGATAACTTTGCGATTCAGTATTTGCTTGCACCGCCTCTTTTTGCTATAGATACCCGCCTTAAATTGACTGCGTAGCAGTTGACTAGGTGTAAGTAGGAGATGCTGTATGCCAGAATCAAAGAAGAAAACGATAGGCATCCTAGCCATTGCCGGCGTGGAGCCATATCAGGAAAAACCTGGTGAAGAGTACATGTCACCAGAGCAGGTTGAACACTTTACGAAAATCTTAACAGCTTGGCGCGACCAGCTGAGAGCTGAAGTGGATCGTACCGTTCACCACATGCAGGACGAAGCAGCAAACTTCCCAGATCCAGTTGACCGCGCCTCTCAAGAGGAAGAGTTCAGCCTAGAACTGCGTAACCGCGACCGCGAACGCCGTTTGATCAAGAAGATTGAAAAGACTTTGGATAAAATCAAAGAAGACGATTTTGGCTTCTGTGAGTCTTGTGGCGTAGAGATTGGCGTTCGCCGTCTTGAAGCACGTCCAACCGCTGACCTATGTATTGACTGTAAAACACTTGCAGAAATCAAAGAGAAGCAAATGCAAGGTTAATCAACCAAGCATTATGATTATTGAAGGGAGCTCAGGCTCCCTTTTTGTTTTGACTACCTTTGCATCCCATTTGTTTACTAAATTCGAGATACACGCATGACACGCTATGTAGGTCGATTCGCCCCATCTCCTTCTGGTCCTTTACATTTTGGTTCACTGATTGCCGCTCTTGGCAGCTATTTTCAAGCGAAAGCACACAACGGAACCTGGTTAGTACGTATTGAGGACTTGGACCCACCAAGAGAAATGCCAGGTGCGGCGCAACTTATCCTAGATGCGCTCAAAGCCTACCAGCTGCATTGGGATGGAGAGGTGGTATACCAGAGTGAACGTCATGACCTTTACCAAGCCCAAATAAACACATGGCTCGAAAATGGTGAGGCCTATTATTGCCAATGTACTCGAAAGCAAATTAAAGAGCATGGCGGGTTTTATCCTGGCACTTGCCGCGATAAAAACTTGAAAGACGGCGCGATTCGCCTAAAAATGACCAAGCCTGTCGCTCATTTCTTCGATCAGAAGCGTGGAACAATTAAGATTCCAGAGCAACTCGTTAATGAAGATTTCATTATTAAACGTCGAGATGGATTATTTGCTTATAATCTTGCGGTAGTATTGGACGACATCGACCAAGGCGTCACCGAAGTCGTGCGTGGTGCAGACTTAATCGAGCCAACAGGGCGTCAAATCAGTCTGTACCAGATACTTGGGCAGCCTGAAGTCAGCTACTTGCATTTACCATTGGCGATGGACAACAACGGCAATAAACTGTCGAAACAAAATCACGCGACGGCTATTGATATAGAGACACCAAAGCCTACTCTATTACGCGCCATGACATTTTTGGGCTTCGAGATACCGGAAGCCATAAAAGCGGCCAACATAGAAGAGATTCTTCGTTGGGGCTGCGAAAACTGGCGCTTGGAACAGCTTCCAACAGAGATCGAGATCACACCGTGATTCTCAAATGGCATTGTGTAGGCTATCATTAGCCGCAAATTAGGCCCTAGAGGCGCAAAAACTAACCAAAGCAAGATTGGACTAAACCCAGTTATTGCCAGATGCACATGAATACAAACGACTATACACCAAGCGAACCTGCCACTATTCCAGAGCTCGCTCTCAATGTAATAACTCGTGAAGAGCACAACATTTCGCGTAAGCAGATCAGTGATAATGCACTGAAGGTACTGTACCGCCTAAATGGTGCTGGTTTCGATGCTTTTCTTGTGGGTGGCGGGGTTCGAGACTTACTGCTTGGACAGAAACCAAAAGATTTTGACATTGCGACCAACGCAACGCCGGAACAGATCAAACAGCTATTTCGTAACTGCCGTTTGATTGGTCGCCGCTTCCGCTTGGCTCACATTATGTTTGGCCGAGACATCATTGAGGTTGCGACATTCCGTGGTCACCACCAAGAGCAAAAGAACAAGAGCATCTCTCAACAATCTAAAGAAGGAATGCTGCTGCGGGACAATGTCTACGGCACCATCGATGAAGATGCTGAGCGCCGTGATTTCACGATTAACTCGATGTACTACAACATCGCGGATTACTCGATTCACGACTACGCACGTGGTATTGAGGATTTAGAAGATCGCCTCATTCGACTGATTGGCGATCCAGAAACACGCTACCGTGAAGATCCAGTACGTATGTTGCGTGCAGTTCGCTTCGCAGTAAAACTGGACTTTGATATTGAAGAAGACACCGCGGCACCAATCGAACACATGGCACCGTTGCTCGGTGACATTCCGTCAGCGCGTCTTTTTGAAGAGTCACTCAAATTATTGCAATCCGGTCATGGCTTAGAAACCTACCACCTACTGCGTGAGTACAACTTATTCCAACAGCTCTTCCCGACGATTGCAGCGCACTTTACAGAAGATTACTCCTCTCACACAGAGCAAATGTTGGATCTCGTGTTGGATTCTACTGACATGCGCATCGAAGATGGTAAACGTATCAACCCTGCATTTATGTTTGCTGCGATGTTGTGGTACCCACTGTGTGCGAAAGCCGATGAGCTGATGGAAGAGCGCAACCTAGGCCATTACGACGCCATTATGGAAGCGAGTAACATCATTCTTGATGAACAAGTTCGTACAATTGCCATTCCAAGACGCCATACCGCAACCATTCGCGAGATTTGGCAGCTGCAGCTTCGTCTTCCACGACGCAACGGTAAACGTGCATTCCGCCTGATGGAGCTCAATAAATTTAGAGCTGGCTTTGATTTTCTTGAAATGCGCGGTGAAATTGAAGGTGGTGACACTCAGAAGCTTGCCAAGTGGTGGGAAACTTTTCAAAATGCAGGCCGAGAAATGCGTCAAGCAATGGCTGCCGACCTAGACGGTCAATCACCGAAGAGTGGTCAGCGCCGCCGTAAAACCTATCGCAAGAAAAAGAGTAAGCCTAAGTCATGATCACAGCGTACATTGCGGTAGGCAGTAACTTGGCTGATCCTGTCAGCCAAGCGAAGCAAGCGATTGAAGCGTTAAAAACGCTGCCTAAATCAGAATTTGTTCAGGCTTCTTCGCTATACAGCAGCACGCCAATGGGACCACAAAACCAACCGGATTACATCAATGCGGTTGTGTCGATTAACACCAGTTTGACGCCTCTTGAGTTGCTCGATTGCACACAAGCCATTGAGCAAGAACAAGGGCGTGTCCGTAAAGACGAACGTTGGGGACCAAGAACCTTGGACCTCGACATTGTGCTTTATGGCAATGAGGTGATTAATTCCGAGAGGCTGATCGTTCCTCATTATGGAATGAAAGAGCGTGAATTCGTACTCTACCCTCTTGCGGAAATTGCACCAAGTTTACAACTCCCCGATGGGACCGAGGTCTCTAAACTACTGGAACAAGTAGATAGAAACGGCCTCAGTATCTGGCAGTCATAGCCAACTCCTAGTAAGGATAAAACCATGAAAAAAATGACCATCAACGACCTAATCAAGTGGAAGCAAGAAGGTCGTAAATTTGCTACTTCAACCGCTTATGATGCGAGCTTTGCCCAACTGTTTGAAAGCCAAGAAATGCCAGTACTTCTTGTTGGTGATTCTCTAGGTATGGTTTTGCAAGGTCACAACGATACTCTGCCAGTAACGGTCGATGATATCGCTTACCATACTCGTTGCGTACGCGCAGGTAGCCCAAATTGTTTGTTGATGGCTGACATGCCATTCATGAGCTACACCACGCCAGAGCAAGCTTGCGAAAATGCGGCTACACTGATGCGTGCTGGTGCCAATATGGTGAAAATTGAAGGTGGTGACTGGCTAGTCGACACTGTAAAAATGCTCACTGAACGCTCGGTTCCAGTTTGTGCTCACCTTGGTTTAACTCCTCAAGCCGTGAATATTTTTGGTGGTTACAAAGTCCAAGGTCGCGATCAAGAAAAAGCGGACCGCATGGTGAAAGATGCCTTAGCACTGCAAGAAGCAGGCGCTCAAATCGTCTTACTAGAGTGCGTGCCTGCTGAGCTTGCTGAGCGTATTACGCAAGTGCTCGACGTCCCTGTTATCGGTATTGGGGCTGGTAACGTGACAGATGGTCAAATACTCGTGATGCATGATATGTTCGGTATCTCTGCCAACTACATGCCGAAATTCTCCAAAAACTTTCTTGCTGAAACAGGTGATATGCGCAAAGCCGTTGCTAAATACATTGAAGATGTAGCCAACGGTGTATTCCCAGACGACGCTCATACCATTGCCTAGAGGATAAATGCATGCAAACTTTTGCGGAAATCTCAGCAGTTCGTGAACACCTTAAAGCCTTTAAACGTGAAGGTCGTAAAATTGCGTTTGTCCCAACCATGGGCAACCTTCACGAAGGTCACTTAACTTTAGTGCGTAAAGCACGCGAACACGCTGATATCGTTGTCGTAAGCATCTTTGTTAATCCGATGCAGTTTGATCGTGCAGACGATTTAAATAATTACCCGCGTACGCTAGAGGAAGACTTAAGCAAGTTAACCTCAGAAGGGGTCGATGTGGTATTTACGCCGACACCAGAAGTTATCTATCCTGAAGGGCTTGATAAACAAACGTTTGTTGATGTTCCGGGTCTATCGACTATTTTAGAAGGGGCTTCACGCCCTGGTCATTTCCGTGGCGTCACAACCATCGTAAACAAGCTATTTAACATCGTTCAGCCAGATGTGGCCTGTTTTGGTGAGAAAGATTTTCAACAACTTGCGGTTATCCGCAAGATGGTTGTCGATCTTGCGATGGACATTGAAATCATTGGTGTACCAACCGTACGTGAAATGGACGGGTTAGCTATGAGCTCTCGCAATGGCTTACTCACGCTGGATGAGCGCCAGCGTGCGCCAGTACTTGCTCGTACAATGCGTTGGATCAGCAGTGCCATTCGTGGCGGCCGTGATGACTACGCATCGATCATCGAAGATGCGAGCGACCAACTGCGAGCTGCAGGTTTGCACCCTGATGAGATCTTCATTCGTGATGCTCGTACATTACAAGTGATCACACCAGAAACGACACAAGCCGTCATTCTGATGTCTGCGTTCTTAGGCAAAGCTCGTCTTATCGATAACCAAACGGTAGATATGGTTGTCGAAGCGAAGGAAGAAGCAGAGTCTAGTAATACAAACTCAGAGAGCGCAGAGTAAGCTCTGAGCCATCAAGACGTAAAAAGGTCGACTCTTAGTCGACCTTTTTTATGTTCTACGTATAGACGCAATCTAATCCTTCAGGACGTGTTTTAAACCGCTTGTGCAGCCACATCCACGCTGGAATATCACGTTTTATCATTTTCTCGAGTTCTTGATTCAAGATACTTGCCGCTTTAATCGCATTACGCCTCTCGAAACGCTCACTGATATCTTTTCCAATATACAACGTGTAATGGTGATTCTTGCTCACTGTGACGCCAGATATGACCGCACACTTTGTTGCGTCTATAAGCACACTAGAGCCCACGGTACTCGCGGCTTGTTCAACAGCAAAGAACGGCGCAAAAACAGAATGGCTGACGCCATAATCATGGTCGGGCAAATACCACAGTCGATGACCATTTTTCAGAACTTTGAGCATTGATTTAACGTCTTTTCGATCAATCATTTGATGCCCAAAACGAGTTCGACCTCGATGTTGAATAAACTCATAAGCAGGATTCGAATTTGGGCGATACACACCGTAACCTTTGGCAAACTGGCTAAAAATACGAGCGGTTATCTCCAAGTTTAAATGGTGACTGCACACCACCAACACACCACGGCCATTCTTTTCCTCAGCGAGTAAACGATCTTTCCCAACAGTAGAGGTTATCCGACGTATCCGCCAATCTGGCCAAAACCAGGCGATCCCCGTTTCGATGATCGCCATTCCCGTATATTGAAAGTTTTTTCGTACTACGTCCTTACATTGCCAATCCGTAAAATCAGGGAAACACAGCTGGAGATTACGCAGAGCGATCTTGTGTCGGCGCTTCATTACATGCATCGCAACACAGCCGATACTTCTACCTAAGATTCGCAATACTATATATGGCAGTACATTAACAAGAATCGCTAAAGATCCAAATGCCAGCCAAACAGACCAATATTTGGGCTTAAGTAACTGATAGGAGAAAGGCGGCGGCGGGACAATATTCATAGGATCACTCATTTATTACAAATGATTGAAACCTATCATGATAAAAACTGAATGATTGTATGGGTATGTATTGTTATGCATGCCAAAGAGCAGCATGATTCGCTGCTCTTTGTTGTGTGGGAGAGTCTTAGCTTCTTAGCCCAATACCTTTCGTTACTAAGTAATGAGCAACGGCATACAGCGCTATCACAAACACCGCAAGCACACTGAATGAGGTGACAATACCTACATCCGATACGCCTAAAAAACCATAACGGAACGCATTCACCATGTAGACGATTGGGTTAATCTTAGAGACACCTTGCCAAAATTCAGGCAGTAAGCTGATGGAATAAAAAACACCACCCAAGTAGGTTAACGGGGTCAACACAAATGTAGGAATGATCGAAATATCATCAAACGTTTTTGCATAGACCGCATTGATCAGTCCGCCTAGAGCAAATACAACGGATGTCATGAAGACGGTCGCAACAATAATGCCCCAGTGTTCAACTTGCAGATCCACAAACAATAGAGACACACAGGTAACAATAGCGCCTACTAACAAACCTCGAGTCACACCGCCCATTACGTATCCAGCAATGATCACGTAATTTGGCACTGGTGCCACCAGCAGCTCTTCAATGTTCTTCTGTAGTTTTGCACTAAAGAACGAAGACGCCACATTCGAGTATGAATTGGTGATCACCGACATCATGATCAAACCTGGAACTATGTACTCCATGTAGCTAAAGCCGCTCATCTCACCGATTCGAGAGCCAATAAGATTACCGAAAATGATGAAATACAGTGTCATTGTGATTGCAGGCGGAACTAAAGTTTGCACCCAAATACGCGTAAAACGGGTGATCTCTTTGCTCAGCAAGCTACGAAATGCCGTCCAATATAAACCGTACATTTACTTACTCCCTTCTCTTACAATGCTGACAAACAACTCTTCCAGTCGGTTGGCTTTGTTACGCATTGAAAGAACTCTAATACCATGCTCTGTTAACTGACTGAACACTGAGTTCAATCCTTGGCTTTTATCTAGCTCTATCTCTAAAGAGCCATCAACAATACTTTGTCGATTGACGCCTTCAAGCTCAGGCACCTCGCCTTCAGATTCAATGTCTAGGATAAATGTCTCGACGCTTAACTTACCTAGCAACGCCTTCATGGTGGTGTTTTCAATCAACTCACCCCGGTTGATAATGCCGATATTTCGACACAGCATCTCCGCTTCTTCTAGGTAGTGCGTCGTCAAAATAATCGTAATCCCTTGCTCTTGGTTGATCTCTTTCAGAAATTCCCACATTGAGCGGCGTAGTTCAATGTCCACCCCAGCCGTTGGTTCATCCAAAATGAGCAACTGCGGCTCGTGCATCAAAGCTCGGGCGATCATCAAACGGCGCTTCATTCCGCCAGATAAATTACGGGCACGCTCTTTACGTTTTTCCCATAAATCGAGTTTTTTCAGGTACTTTTCAGCTCGTTCTTTGGCTAATACTTTAGACACACCGTAATAGCCCGCTTGCTGCATCACGATTTGTTCAACAGTTTCAAACTGATTGAAGTTGAACTCTTGTGGCACCAAGCCTAAATTCTGTTTGGCCAACTCAAGGTCGGTATCAATGTCATAACCGAAAACTTTCGTCGTCCCAGAAGTTTTGTTCACTAAGGAAGAGATGATGCCGATCGTGGTCGATTTTCCTGCACCATTGGGACCCAGAAGCGCGTAGAAGTCACCCTTTTTCACTTGGAGACTAATACCTTTTAACGCCTCAAAGCCACCTGCATACGTCTTGCGCAACTGTTCAATTTCTAATGCGTACATAAGGTCGTGATTGCCGTTTGTTTGTGATTACTAATACCGACTCGATGTTTATCAGCGGTTTACTACGAAATCGCCTTGGGTATTGTACTGGAGGTCCATCAGTTTATCGTTGAATAACGATGATTACAATTAAACCTTTCGATAATATTGGAAATATAGTCCCTATCAACGTAAAGGTTATCTACAAGTAAGGAAAAGTTAGGGAATAAAAAACGCAACAGAGCGCTGTTGCGTTTTTAACGATCAGAGTGATTACGCCGTTATACGCTGATACTGGTCCGCCTCGACATGAGCTACCGCCGCATTTAATGCTTCATAACGGAATTGGTACATATTGTCATTCGGGACAAGATCAATAACGTGGAACTTTTCTAGCTGTTCTCGCGTGCGCTCATTTGGACACAACAAATACACGGCACAATTAGCATCGAGCGCATCTTTAATCGCGTTTTCTAACGCTAAACCGACAGTAACATCAATCATAGGTACATCGGTAAGATCGAGAATCATCACATCATAATCCGAAATACTGGAGTGCTGGCGTGAAATTGCCTTAGAAACACTGAAGATCATTGGGCCCGAAAGATAAAAGAACAGTACTTTGCCATTGGCGCGATCAAGCAAGCCACGCTCGCTGTCAGTTAGCGGCACATCGTCTTCATCCGCGTCGCTGATCGCTTTCACTTGTCTCGCCTGTTCTCGGCTCAGACGCTCAATGATAATAATGTTGGAAATAAAGACGCCCAAGCCCACGGCAACGATAAGATCAACGAACACTGTGAGCAACATAACGCCATACATTACCGCCATTCCGGAAAAGCTAACCTTGTGTGCTCGTTGAATAAAACTCCAATCCAAAATGTTAAAGCCGACATATACTGCAATGCCAGCCAACACAGCCATTGGGATCGGCTCCGTTAATCCACCCGCAACCAATACGACCAATGCAAGCATAAGTGCACGAATCACACCGGACAATGGCGAACGAGCCCCAACTTGAATGTTAGTCACCGTGCCCATCGTTGCGCCCGCGCCAGGTAGAGCACCGAACAAGCCTGAGATCATGTTGGCAAGACCTTGGCCTCGCAGTTCTTTGTCTGAGTCGTGCTCTTTACGAGTCAAGGAGTCACCGATAACCGCCGTTAACAAAGTGTCGATACAACCTAAGGTGCCGAGCACCAACGCATCAATAACCATCTCAACAAACATATCTGGATCAATATGAGGTGCAACGAGAGAAGGCAATCCTGCCGGGATTTCACCGATACGACGAATGTCTTCCGTATCGAAGAACATCACAGACAATAAAGTCACCGCAACCAACGCCACGAGTTGCGCTGGTACATATTTTCGATATTGCTTAGGGAAGAAAAAGAGAATCCCCAAAGTCAGTAGACCTAAAAACAGTTCACTGAACTTGAGGTTAGAAATGGTCTCCGGCAAAGCAGATAATGTTCCGAGCACTCCTCCAGAAGGAGCAGCATGCCCCATCAAAGGTGATAGCTGCAAAATGATAAGAATCACGCCAATCCCTGACATAAAGCCCGAAATCACGCTATAAGGCATCAAGGTAACGTATTTACCCAGTTTTAACGTCCCTAATAGGATTTGGAACGCACCAGCCATCATAACAACCGTGAAGGTCATGGCCATGCCCGTTTCTGGATACTTCGCCATCATACTGGTTAACACAGCGGTCATGATTACCGTCATTGGCCCTGTTGGTTCTGATATTAACGTATTAGAACCACCAAACAACGAAGCAAACAGACCGACCATTATTGCGCCCCAGAGGCCTGCTTCTGCCCCTGCACCGGATGCAACACCGAACGCTAACGCCAAAGGAAGAGAGATAATCGCCGTGGTTACCCCGCCAAATACATCCCCTTTGAAATTAATATCTTCAAAACGACTACCGAACACTGCTGATTTCCCTGCATTCAATTTTAAAAAGTAAAATGTCATTACTTTAACGAGCCAGGTGAAAATTTAAACCATAAATAGATTAAGGCTAAATTCACACCACAAATAATTAGGCCTAATTTTACGTTTTTATTGATGAAAACTAGTCAGATGAGTCCTGTCTGACGAATATTTAACGAGATCGAAATTGTAACATTGTGTATAGTTACAACACTGATCGCTTGCATGTTCATATAAGCGGCAGCGCTTTTGTCTTTTAAGGGAAGTAGTTTGCAAGATGCCGGAAATTAAACAGTTATTTGAAAACAATTCAAAATGGTCTCAAGAGATCAAATCTGATCGACCTGAATACTTCGCAAAACTCGCAGAGGGTCAAAAGCCCGATTTTCTTTGGATTGGCTGTTCTGATAGCCGTGTCCCTGCCGAGCGACTAACCGGACTATACTCGGGTGAACTATTCGTTCATCGGAATGTTGCAAACCAAGTCATCCATACTGATCTCAACTGTCTGTCCGTCGTTCAATACGCCGTAGACGTTCTTAAGGTTAAGCACATCATTGTCTGTGGACACTATGGCTGTGGTGGCGTAAACGCTGCCATTGATAACCCTAAGCTAGGTCTTATTAATAATTGGCTGTTACATATAAGAGATATCTATTTCAAACACCGCACTTACCTAGATCAAATGCCGCAGCAAGATCGAGCGGATAAACTAGGCGAGCTTAATGTTGCAGAGCAAGTGTACAACTTGGGTAACTCAACCATCCTGCAAAACGCTTGGGAGCGTGGGCAAGATGTTGAAATTCATGGCGTGGTATACGGCATTGAAGATGGTCGTTTAGAGTACTTAGGCATTCGTTCTAACTCTAAGGAAACCGTAGAAGCGTCTTATCAGAAAGCCCTTTCGACGATTCTAAATACAGACAATAAGCTGCTTTGTCGCTAAGCTACATCTAAAAGTTGAACAAAAAACGCCCATCTAAGATGGGCGTTTTTTTGTATTTTTAATGCTGCTCTCAATGATTATTCTTGAGGTACAACTTTACCGATGTATGGTAAGTGGCGGTATTTCTGCGCGTAATCAATACCCACACCAACGACAAACTCATCTGGGATTTCGAAACCAATCCAATCCACAGGAACATTCACTTCACGACGAGATGGTTTATCTAGGAGCGTGCAAATCGCGATAGACTTCGGCTCACGCAGCGATAAGATCTCACGGATTTTATTTAGTGTGTTACCTGTATCAATGATGTCTTCAACAAGCAAAATGTCTTTGCCTTTGATGTCATCATCCAAATCTTTCAAGATACGAACGTCACGTGAACTTTCCATTGTGTTGCCGTAGCTTGACGCTGTCATAAAATCAACTTGGTGAGTCAGTTCGATAGCACGTGCCAAGTCTGCCATAAATACAAATGAGCCACGCAATAAGCCTACCAACACAAGATCTTCACTACCTTGATAACGCTCTGTAATTTGTTTGCCTAATTCACGAACTCGTTCCTGAACTTCTTGCTCAGAAATCATGACTTCTATTGTATGTTTCATACTGTGCTCAATCTAATTTGTGGGTTGAGGTAAGTCGCACGCAAACGATCACCTAATCTTACGGCGTGTAGTGTATCACCACGTTCATTGGGTTGAAAGTCACATCCTGTTGCCAAAAAATCTTGGAAGAAGGTCTTAGTTTTATAAAGTTCATAGCTAAATTTATCAATAATAATGACATTACTGTATATAAATTGTTCTACAGATGTTGACCTTGTTGATATGCACCATTACACTCATCACTGCTTTAAGCAACTATTAAAATAATCAATTAGGGGGTTACCCCCAATATCAACTCAAATGGCAAGGAAAATGGATATGGACTCAATTGCAAAGAGACCTAGAACTAGGCTTTCCCCGATTAAGCGTAAGCAACAGTTAATGGAAATCGCACTGGAAGTGCTTGCGCGCCGCGGCATCGGTCGTGGTGGTCACGCAGATATCGCAGAAATTGCTCAAGTTTCTGTGGCGACCGTTTTTAACTACTTCCCGACTCGTGAAGACTTGGTGGATGAAGTACTCAACCACGTCGTACGTCAGTTCTCGAACTTCCTATCGGATAACATTGACTTAGACTTACACGCGCGTGAAAACATCGCCAATATCACTAACGCGATGATTGAGCTTGTCAGTCAAGACTGTCACTGGCTAAAAGTTTGGTTCGAGTGGAGTGCTTCAACACGTGATGAAGTATGGCCATTGTTTGTTTCAACTAACCGTACTAACCAGTTACTGGTACAAAACATGTTCATTAAAGCAATTGAACGTGGCGAAGTGTGTGACCAGCACGATTCAGAACACTTGGCAAACTTGTTCCACGGTATTTGTTACTCACTGTTTGTCCAAGCGAACCGAGCAAAAAGTGAAGCGGAACTTAAGCACCTTGTTAGTTCATACTTAGACATGCTCTGCATTTACAACCGTGAACACTAAAGCTTAACTCGCAATATATGTCAGCCCACCGTTTGGTGGGCTTTTTATTGTCTGCTGTCAGCCGAGCACACGTTTATATTCCTACCTAACAAACATAAAAAAACCGCTGCAATGCAGCGGTTTCTATCATTCAGTCAGAAAAAGCTTACTTCTTCTTAACTGCTTTTTTGTTTGGCAGGTCAGTGATTGAACCTTCAAATACTTCAGCAGCTAGACCTACAGACTCATGTAGAGTTGGGTGAGCGTGGATAGTCAGAGCGATATCTTCTGCATCACAGCCCATCTCAATTGCAAGGCCGATTTCACCAAGTAGTTCACCACCGTTAGTACCAACGATAGCACCACCGATTACGCGGTGAGTTTCTTTGTCGAAGATTAGCTTAGTCATACCGTCTGCACAGTCAGATGCGATTGCACGACCTGATGCTGCCCATGGGAATGTCGCCACTTCGTACTTGATGCCTTCTTCTTTCGCTTCTTTTTCAGTCTTACCAACCCAAGCTACTTCTGGCTCAGTGTACGCAATTGAAGGGATAACTTTAGGGTCGAAGTAGTGCTTCTTACCAGAGATAACTTCAGCAGCTACGTGACCTTCATGCACACCTTTGTGAGCAAGCATTGGTTGACCAACGATATCACCGATCGCGAAGATGTGAGGAACGTTAGTACGCATTTGCTTATCAACGTTGATGAAGCCACGCTCGTCAATTTCTAGACCCGCTTTTTCACCGTCGATCAGCTTACCATTTGGTACACGACCGATAGCAACTAGAACCGCATCGTAACGCTCAGCCTCAGCTGGCGCTTTCTTGCCTTCCATTGAAACGTAGATACCGTCTTCTTTTGCTTCAACTGCTGTTACTTTCGTTTCTAGCATTAGCTTGAACTTGTCTTTGATACGCTTAGTAAATACTTTCACGATATCTTTGTCTGCTGCAGGAATTACCTGGTCAAACATTTCAACAACTTCAACTTTAGAACCTAGAGAGTGGTAAACCGTACCCATTTCTAGACCGATGATACCACCACCCATGATAAGTAGTTTTTCTGGCACTTCTTTTAATTCAAGAGCGTCAGTAGAGTCCCAAATACGTGGGTCTTCATGCGGGATAAATGGCAGTTTGATTGGACGAGAACCAGCCGCAACGATTGCGTTGTCAAAGTTAACAACTGTTGGCTCACCTTCGCCTTCTACAAGGATAGAGTTAGGGCCAGTGAACTTACCATAACCGTTAACTACTGTTACGTTACGCATCTTAGCCATGCCGCTTAGGCCGCCAGTTAGTTGGTTAACAACTTTTTCTTTCCAGATGCGGATTTTGCTGATGTCTGTTTGAGGCTCACCGAACACAACGCCGTGGTCAGCCATCGCTTTCGCTTCTTCAATTACTTTAGAAACGTGAAGCAGTGCTTTAGATGGGATACAACCCACGTTCAGACATACACCGCCAAGCGTGCTGTAACGTTCAACTAGTACAGTTTCAAGACCTAAGTCCGCACAACGGAATGCAGCGGAGTAACCAGCAGGACCAGAACCAAGTACAACAACTTGGGCTTTAATTTCTTTGCTCATTTTGACCTCTTGTAGTCATTATCCCTAACAGGCTGAGTGGGTATCGATTTTTTATGTTTAAGAGAGATTTGTTTTAAACAGTTATTTTCAGACCGCTAACAGTTTACAGAGATGTTAATGGTGTGAAAAGTAAATCAATTTAGCCTGTGAGCTAGACAACAATTCGATTGTGAAAACCCTGAACGAAGCAAGGCTGATAACCAAATTGTCGGTAATTATGATTAGCAGAGGCGGCTAAGTTGCCGCCTCTCATTCATCTAATTTCTATTACAGAACTAGACGACGAATGTCAGATAGACATGAGTTTAGGTAAGTGATGAAGCGCGCACCTTCAGCACCATCGATCACACGGTGGTCGTATGATAGAGATAGTGGAAGTTGTAGACGCGGTTCAAACTCTTTACCGTTCCATACCGGTTTCATCTCTGACTTAGACACACCTAGGATACCAACTTCTGGCGCGTTTACGATTGGAGTAAACGCCGTACCGCCGATACCGCCTAGGCTAGAGATAGTGAAACAGCCACCTTGCATGTCAGCAGCAGTTAGCTTGCCTGCACGTGCTTTCTTAGAAACCGCCATTAGCTCTTCAGATAGCTCGTAGATGCCTTTCTTGTTCACGTCTTTAAATACAGGAACAACTAGACCATTTGGTGTATCTACCGCGATACCAACATTCACGTATTTCTTCAGAATTAGGCTCTCACCGTCTTCTGATAGAGAAGAGTTGAACGCTGGGAACGCTTCAAGCGCTTTAGCTACCGCTTTCATGATGAACACAAGTGGTGTGATCTTCATGCCAGTGTCTTTCTTCGCTTCAATCGCGTTTTGCTCTTTACGGAATGCTTCAAGAGCCGTGATGTCTGCGTTATCCCACTGTGTAACGTGCGGGATCATTACCCAGTTACGGTGTAGGTTTGCACCAGAGATCTTCTTAATGCGAGATAGCGGTTGAACTTCTGTCTCACCAAACTTGCTGAAGTCCACTTTTGGCCATGGTAGTAGACCAAGAGCCGCGCCGTCGCCTTTACCAGATGCTGCTGCACCTGCGCCAGACTCAAGACGCTTAAGTGCATCTTTCACGTAAGCTTGAACGTCTTCTTTTAGGATACGGCTCTTACGACCAGAACCTTTAACCTTAGAAAGATTAACGCCAAACTCACGCGCTAGACGACGAACAACTGGAGACGCATGAGCGTACTCATCGTTTTCTTTGAAATCGCCAGTCGCTGCTGGAGCTGCTGCCGCTGGAGCTTCTGCTTTAGGAGCTGGAGCTGCAGGTGCTGTCGCTTGAGCTGGAGCCGCTGCAGGAGCAGGTGCTGCGCCCGCCACTTCGAATACCATGATTAGTGAGCCAGTAGACACTTTGTCGCCAGCTGCAATCTTGATTTCTTTAACCGTACCAGCAAATGGTGCAGGAACTTCCATAGAAGCTTTGTCACCTTCAACAGTGATTAGAGATTGCTCTTCTTCCACTGTGTCGCCAACGGCAACCATGATCTCAGTAACTTCAACTTCGTCGCCGCCGATATCTGGAACGTTCACTTCTTTTGCCGCAGACGCTGCTGGTGCTGCTGCCGCAGGAGCTTCAGCTGCCGCTGGTGCTGCTGGAGCACCTGAACCTGCTGTTTCGAATACCATGATAAGTGAGCCAGTCGATACTTTATCGCCTGCTGCAACTTTGATCTCTTTTAGAGTACCTGCGAATGGCGCTGGAACTTCCATAGAAGCTTTGTCGCCTTCAACAGTTAGAAGAGATTGCTCTTCTTCGATGCTGTCGCCAACGGCAACCATGATTTCAGTAACTTCTACTTCATCACCACCGATGTCTGGTACGTGAACTTCTTTTAGTTCTGCCGCTGCTGCTGGAGCTGGAGCTGCTGCTGGAGCTGCTTCTGCCGCAGGAGCAGGTGCAGCGTCAGCTGCACCCTCGGCTTCGAAAATCATGATTAGAGAACCAGTAGAAACCTTGTCGCCTTCTGCAACTTTGATTTCTTTAACGATACCCGCTTGAGAAGCAGGAACTTCCATAGAAGCTTTATCGCCTTCAACTGTGATCAGAGACTGCTCTTCTTCAACCTTGTCGCCAACGCTTACAAGAATCTCAGTAACTTCAACCTCATCCGCACCGATGTCTGGTACATTAATTTCGATTGCCATTTCTTATCTACCTTCTTAATTAAGCGTATAGCGGGTTTGTTTTCTCTGTGTCGATGTCGAATTTCTTAATTGCTTCTGCAACTACAGATTTCTCAACTTCGCCACGTTTCGCTAGTTCAGTTAGCGCTGCTACTACTACGTAACCTGCGTTCACTTCGAAGTGACGACGTAGGTTTTCACGGCTGTCTGAACGACCGAAGCCATCAGTACCAAGAACTTTGAAAGACTCAGCAGGAATGTATGCACGAACCTGCTCTGCGTAGTTCTTCATGTAGTCAGTTGCTGCGATTGCAGGCTCAGTACCCATTACTGTTTGGATGTAAGGTACTTTCGCTTCCGCTTCTGGGTGAAGCATGTTGAAACGCTCTGCATCTTGGCCATCGCGAGTTAGTTCGTTGAATGACGTTACCGAGTAAACATCAGAAGCAACACCGTAATCTTCGCTTAGGATTTGAGCTGCTTTACGTACTTCATTCATGATAGTACCAGAGCTCATTAGCTGAACTTTCGCGTTGTCGCCCGTGTAAGTTTCTAGCTTGTAGATACCTTTACGGATGCCTTCTTCAGCGCCTTCTGGCATTGCTGGCATTGCGTAGTTTTCGTTCATTAGCGTTAGGTAGTAGAACACGTTTTCTTGTTCTGGACCGTACATGCGACGGATACCGTCTTGCATGATTACTGCTACTTCGTACGCGAATGTTGGGTCGTAAGAAATACAGTTAGGAACCGTACCCGCCAAAATGTGCGAGTGGCCGTCTTCGTGCTGTAGACCTTCACCGTTCAACGTTGTACGACCCGCAGTTGCACCTAGTAGGAAACCACGTGCTTGTTGGTCACCAGCCATCCACGCCATGTCGCCAACACGTTGGAAGCCGAACATTGAGTAGTAGATGTAGAACGGGATCATTGGTAGGTCGTTTGTCGAGTATGAAGTCGCAGCAGCAACCCATGAAGACATAGCACCTAGCTCGTTGATACCTTCTTGTAGAACCTGACCTGAAGTCGCTTCTTTGTAGTAAGAAACAACGCCACGGTCTTCTGGTGTGTAAGTTTGGCCGTGCGGGTTGTAGATACCGATTTGACGGAACAGACCTTCCATACCGAATGTACGCGCTTCGTCAGCAATGATAGGAACGATGTTCTTACCAATGTTCTTGTTCTTAAGTAGAACGTTTAGTGCACGTACGAATGCCATAGTAGAAGAGATATCACGCTTCTGTTCTTCTAGTAGTGGCTTGAATTCTTCTAGCTCAGGAACGATGAATTCTTGAGTGAATTTTGGTAGACGCTGTGGTGTGTACCCGTGTAGCGCTTTACGACGAGCGTGTAGGTATTCGTACTCTTTTGAACCTTCTTCAAGTTTCAGGTACGGAAGTTCTTTCACAGCTTCGTCAGTTAGGATGTCTTGAAGACCTAGACGATCACGTAGGTGTAGTACGTGAGTCATGTCCATCTTCTTAACTTGGTGCGCGATGTTCTTACCTTCAGCCGCTTCACCCATGCCGTAACCTTTAACAGTCTTAGCTAGGATTACTGTTGGACGACCTTTAGTTTCTGCCGCGTTTTTGTATGCCGCGTATAGCTTAGAAGACTCGTGACCACCACGCTTAAGTGCGAAGATTTCGTCATCAGTCATGTCAGCAACAAGTGCCGCTGTCTCTGGGTACTTACCAAAGAAGTGCTCACGTACGTACGCGCCATCTTTTGATTTGAATGTTTGGTAGTCGCCATCGATCGTTTCGTTCATAAGCTGTAGAAGCTTACCAGAAGTATCTTTAGCTAGTAGTGAATCCCAGTTGTTACCCCAGATTACTTTCACTACGTTCCAACCAGCACCTTTGAACAGACCTTCAAGTTCTTGAATGATCTTACCGTTACCCATTACAGGGCCATCTAGACGCTGTAGGTTACAGTTGATTAGGAAACATAGGTTGTCTAGTTTCTCACGCGCAGCGAAAGAGATAGCACCACGTGATTCTGGCTCATCCATCTCACCGTCACCTAGGAACGCGTAAACGCGCTGCTCTGAAGTATCTTTAAGACCACGGCCTTCTAGGTACTTAAGGAAACGAGCTTGGTAGATAGAAGCGATTGGACCTAGGCCCATCGATACTGTCGGGAACTGCCAGAATTCAGGCATCAGTTTAGGGTGCGGGTATGAAGGAATACCTTTGCCGTCTACTTCTTGACGGAAGTTGTCTAGCTGCTCTTCAGTTAGACGACCTTCAACGAATGCACGTGAGTAGATACCTGGTGAAATGTGACCTTGGTAGTAAACTAGGTCGCCACCGTCCTTCTCGTTTGGCGCACGGAAGAAGTGGTTGAAACATGTCTCGTAGAACGCAGCAGAAGACTGGAAAGACGCCATGTGGCCGCCTAGCTCTAGGTCTTTCTTAGATGCACGTAGAACGATCATGATAGCGTTCCAACGAATAATTGAGCGAATACGACGCTCAAGTGTTGTGTCACCTGGGTATGCTGGTTCTTGGTCTGCAGGAATCGTGTTGATGTAGTTAGTTGTGATACCTGTTGGCATATCAACACCGTCTAGACGTGCTTTATCTAGAACTTGCTCTAATAGGAATTGAGCACGCTCTAGACCTTCTTCACGTACAACTGACTCAAGCGCTTGTAGCCATTCTTGAGTTTCCAGTGCATCTACGTCATGCTTCATATCAGACATGGCGATCTATCCTTCTGTTGGTTGGATCTACTTATTTAAGTAACGCTCTTACGAGTCGTTACCCTGCTGAATTCGACGTAGAGAACGCTCTCGTCGAGACTCTTCTCGAGTCAAATCCAACAATGTTTCTTCGATGTAAGCCAAGTGCGAGTGGGACATTTCTCGCGCCTTTTCAGGCTGACCAGAAACAATCGCATCCACGATATTGGCTCGGTGTTTACTGACTTTCTCGACCGCTTCTGGGCGGCGACGTAGTAATTTAAAATTTTGTAGAATATTTTGCTCAAGCAAAGGTGCTAAGCTTCGAACAATGTGCAACAAAACCACGTTGTGCGCGGCTTCTGTCAAAGCGATCAAAAATTGCATCACTTCCGCAGATTCAGCTTCGATATCGTTGTTTGCTTGCTCTTGGCTAATGCGTTCAAGGCAGCCTTGAATACGCGCAAAATCTTCTTCGGTACCACGTAAAGCTGCAAAGTAAGCTGAAATTCCTTCCATTGCATGACGAGACTCAAGCACATCAAGCTGGGTTTCAGAATGACTAGACAACAAATTCAACAAGGGATCTGAAAAGCTCTTCCAGATATTCTCACTTACGAATGTTCCGCCACCTTGGCGACGAGTTAACAAACGCTTCGCTTCTAAGCGTTGAATGGCTTCTCGGACTGAAGGACGAGACACATCGAACTGTCTTGCCAGTTCACGCTCTGGAGGCAGTTGTTGCCCCGGAGACAATGTTCCTTCCACTATCAACCTTTCTAACTCTTGTTCTATAACATCAGAGAGTTTTGGCTGACGAATCCTTTGATAAGCCATAATTTATTGTTCTTCTACTCTTGCAGGTAATTGGTAATACCAATTTTAAGTTGGTGCAGAAATTAACATAATTAAAACGCCACTGTCCAGCCGAAAATTGACCTAAATCATAGAACGAGCTTACTTCCAACACTCTGATAACAATCGACTGTTAAAACAGCAATAGAATTGGTATGACCAATTACATAAAGCATACAAATGGGAAGTCGACGTGCTAGCAATTTTGGAAAAGAAATACAGAAAATGACAAAATTATCAGTCTACTTCTTCACCAAAACGGTGTATACGAGCGTAAAAATGTAGTTAACTTTTAACAATCATTAATATTTCTGGTATCAAAAAAAGGCATACCTGATCGTATGCCTTATTTATTTCGCTTTTTTGAATTTACACTTTCGCTACAAATCAACGCTGTATAAGCTGTCTATATTTCACCCAATCAAAGCTTAGACCAGGATCGCTTTTTCTCAAGGGCGCAATATATTGATGACCGGTAATTCGTGGCAGGGTGATGTGGGGATAAGACTGCATAATCACCTCAGTGATCTCTGCAAGTGATTGATATTGCGCTTCTGTGTAGACAGTAAACTCTGTCCCTTCAAGCTCGATACCAATGGAATAATCATTACAACGCTCCCTGCCCGCGAAACTGGATTGACCGGCATGCCATGCTCTATCGAGAAAAGAAACAAATTGAACAACCTCGCCGTTTCTCTTAATCAAGCAATGTGCAGAAACGCCCATTTTGTGAATAACTTCAAAAAATGGATGTGCGTTTGGGTCTAGCTTGCCAGTGAAGAAGTCCTCTATATACGGTCCACCAAACTGCCCAGGAGGCAAACTGATGTTGTGTACCACCAGCAGAGAGATGTCGTTTATATCAGAGCGGGCATCAAAAAATGGTGACGGAACATGCTTTGCCTGTGTCAGCCAGCCATTCTCGATAATTGGGCGCATATCAACCTCTCTACTTTGCAAATTAACTGCTGAAATTATTGACACCGGAGAGTATCATTCGTTGCCATCTCCCTTTCAAGACAAGATTTGCGATGAAGAACACACACAACATTCAAGAACGCCTGGAATACCTTAAACAACAGCTCCCTTTAGAGATCACTCGCTCTGTCGCTGATACCTTAAAAGAAGATCTAGGTGGCAGTGTAGACGCAGATAACGACATTACTGCATCTTTGATCCCTGCCGATGCGGTTAATACCGCAACGATTATTACTCGTGAGCATGGTGTGTTCTGTGGTCAAGCATGGGCAGATGAAGTTTTTAAGCAGCTCGGTGGCAAGGTCAGCATTGAATGGCACGTAAAGGACGGCGATAAAGTCGAACCTAACCAAACCCTTTGCACGCTGACAGGCCCTGCTCGTGACTTGTTGACTGGTGAGCGTAACGCAATGAACTTCATCCAAACGCTGTCTGGCTGCGCAACAGTTACCGCAGAGTACGCTGAAAAAATCGCGCATACTGAGTGTCGTCTACTAGACACACGCAAAACCATTCCTGGTCTGCGTAGCGCACTAAAATACGCCGTGACGTGTGGTGGTGGCTTTAACCATCGCATCGGCGTGTTCGACGCTTACCTCATTAAAGAAAACCACATTATTGCTTGTGGTGGCATCACCCAAGCTATCCAAAAAGCGAAAGAGCTTAACCCAGGCAAACCGGTAGAAGTAGAAACGGAAAGCTTAGAAGAGTTGAAACAAGCGATAGAGGCTGGTGCCGACATCATCATGCTAGATAACTTCACAAAAGAAATGATGCGTGAAGCCGTCGCGATTAACGCAGGTCGTGCCGCTTTAGAGAACTCCGGCAACATTACGCTAGAGACCATCGCAGAATACGCAGAAACCGGTGTCGATTACATTTCGGTAGGCGCTTTGACTAAGCACCTAAAAGCGATGGATCTTTCGATGCGCTTCAAATAATAGAAGTAACAAACCTTCAATTACTTCAAATAACTCAGTAAGTTGTGAGCAATTCATAATTTAAAAGGGCCTATTGGCCCTTTCTTTTTATCCACTAAAAAAATAGTACTACTCGCAAAACTCTGCATGCGATATGCAACTTTTCACCAAAGAGTTTTATCTCACTCGAGAGGCAACCTCTTCCCCATTTTCAACCTTTATGAAGTCTCCATAATCTTTCGCTAATGCAAGAGCATTATTAATTTTTAGGAAAGGGTTAAAAATGAAAAACAGTAAACAGAAAAAACAGCAGGGTTTTACTCTGATTGAATTGATGATTGTGGTGGCGATTATTGGTGTTTTAGCAGCAGTCGCAATACCTGCATATCAAAACTATGTCCAAAAGACAGAAGTAGCTTCAGCTTCTGCCACTGTTCGCGGATTACTTACAAATATCGATATGTATCAACAAGAAAATGGTGGTACTTTTCCCACTGATGCGAAATTAGTTGGTGGGACTCAAAAAATGAATGCCCTAGGAACTATAACCTTAGCTACAGCTACTAGTGGCGGTACTGCTACATTTGTATTCGATGAAGGTAGCTTGAAAGGTAAAACAGCTTCTGTTCAATATGCCAAAAACAACAAAACAGGTTGGACTTGCGCGACTAAAAATGTCCCAGAAGATTCTCGTCCAAATAGTTGTACAGCAACATATAAATGATAACCAACCTCTCAACGGTTCTTCGCCAAAAAGGGTTACTGACATTTTCCCAAGAAGAAGCGTTAATAGAGCAAGTCAAAGCTTCTGGCATTTCGATGCCAGAGGCTTTACTCAGTTCTGGATTCTTCACGTCAAGTGAACTGGTAGAGCACTTAAGTTCTCTCTTTGGTTTAAATCAGCCCGAGTTATCTCAGTACGAGTATGCTTCGCTTTGTCAACAACTCGGTCTACGTGAATTAATCACTCGACATAACGCACTCCCACTCCAGCGTACGCCTTCAACGTTATTATTAGCCGTTGCCGACCCCACGAACCAGCAAGCAGAAGATGACTTTCGTTTTGCCACTGGTTTACAGATTGAATTGGTGCTGGCGGATTTTCGTCAACTCAGCGCGGCAATTCGACGCTTATATGGTCGTTCATTGAGTCATGAGAAGTCCGGGTTAAAAGAGATCAACCAAGAAGAGTTAGCCAATCTGGTTGACGTGGGCGCAGATGAAATCGACAACATTGAAGACTTGAGCCAAGACGAATCTCCTGTTAGCCGTTACATAAACCAAATTCTGTTGGACGCTGTGCGCAAAGGCGCATCCGATATCCACTTTGAGCCTTATGAAAAGATGTACCGCGTTCGCTTACGCTGTGATGGCATCTTAATTGAAACACAGCAGCCACCAAGCCACTTAAGTCGCCGCTTATCCGCTCGTATCAAAATCCTCTCTAAGCTTGATATTGCAGAGCGACGTTTACCACAAGATGGGCGTATTAAGCTCAAGTTGAATCAAGACACCGCAATTGATATGCGTGTATCCACGCTACCTACTCTATTCGGAGAAAAAATTGTACTACGACTGCTCGACAGCAGCTCTGCGTCATTGGATATCGACAAGCTTGGTTATAGCGAACAACAAAAACAATTGTACTTGGATGCGCTGCGTCGCCCACAAGGCATGATTCTGATGACAGGGCCAACCGGGAGCGGAAAAACCGTTTCTCTGTACACTGGATTGAGTATTCTCAATAAGCCAGAAATCAACATTTCCACAGCAGAAGACCCGGTAGAAATTAACTTATCGGGCATTAACCAAGTACAAGTACAACCCAAGATCGGCTTTGGCTTCGCAGAGGCGTTACGCTCTTTTCTTCGTCAAGACCCCGATGTGGTCATGGTCGGTGAGATTCGTGACTTAGACACTGCGGAAATCGCCATAAAAGCATCGCAAACCGGTCACTTAGTACTTTCAACCTTGCATACCAATTCTGCGGCTGAAACGGTGATTCGTTTATCAAACATGGGCGTAGAAAGCTTTAACTTGGCCTCCTCTCTTAGTTTGATTATTGCCCAGCGCTTGGCCCGAAAACTGTGCTCGCACTGCAAACAATCACAAGAGTTTACCGTTCAGCTACAACATCTCGGAATTCAAGCAAGCGACAACATTTTTAAAGCCAATCCCGGTGGATGCAATGAGTGTACTCATGGTTACTCCGGCCGAACGGGGATTTATGAAGTGATGCGCTTTGATGAACTTCTTTCGGAAGCGCTTATTAAAGGCGCCTCGGTACATGAACTAGAAAAACTCGCCATCGCAAATGGTATGAGCACGTTACAAATGTCGGGCATAGAAAAACTCAAACAAGGGATCACAAGTTTTAGTGAACTACAGCGCGTACTTTATTTTTAATCCTTTAATCAGCAATCACCTCTATGAAAAGCACTACACCACAACTTAAAAACTTCCGCTGGAAAGGCATCAACAGTTCAGGCAAAAAGACATCTGGACAAACCCTCGCGATGACGGAAATTGAAGTACGCGAGCGTCTAGACGCACAGCACATCAAGATCAAGAAGTTAAAGAAAAGCAGTATCTCGTTTCTCACTAAACTCAGCCATCGCGTGAAAGGCAGAGACATCACTGTGTTTACCCGTCAGATTTCGACGATGTTGATAACCGGTGTGCCCTTAGTTCAGGCTTTAAAATTGGTCTCAGAAAACCATAAAAAAGCAGAGATGAAATCCATTTTGATGAGCGTGACACGCGCCGTCGAAGCGGGTACACCCATGTCAAAAGCCATGCGCACTGCAAGTGAACACTTTGACCCACTCTATACCGACCTTATCACAACAGGTGAGCAATCCGGTAACTTAGCGGAAGTGTTCGAGCGCTTAGCCACCTACCGAGAAAAAAATGAGCAGCTTCGTGCGAAAGTGATCAAAGCACTGATTTACCCAGCAATGGTAGTGCTAGTAGCGTTAGGCGTGTCGTTTATCATGCTCACCAAAGTCATTCCCGAGTTTGAAAAAATGTTTGTTGGTTTTGGTGCTGACTTACCGTGGTTTACCAGGCAAGTGTTAGATCTTTCCGCCTGGACACAAAACTGGAGCCCATTTATAGCACTAGGCTCTATCAGTCTATTTATCTCAGCGAGAATCCTCTCTAAGCGTTCAGATTCTTTTCGCTTAATGCTCAATCGCTCTGTGCTTAAATTTCCTGTTCTTGGCCCTGTATTATCAAAAGCCGCTATCGCCAAATTTAGTCGAACACTCGCCACAAGCTTTACAGCGGGTATTCCAATTCTAACCAGTTTAAAAACCACATCAAAAACCTCAGGAAACTTACACTATCAACTCGCCATAGAAGAAGTTTACCGTGATACCGCCGCAGGTATGCCAATGTATGTTGCCATGCGTAACTGTAATGTGTTCCCTGAATTAGTGTTACAAATGGTCATGATCGGTGAAGAGTCTGGTCGACTTGACGATATGCTCAATAAAGTTGCAACGATCTACGAGTTTGAAGTCGATAACACCGTCGACAACCTTAGTAAAATTCTAGAGCCGCTAATTATCGTTTTTTTAGGCATCGTTGTTGGCGGATTAGTGACAGCAATGTACTTGCCAATCTTTAACTTAATGAGTGTATTGGGCTAGAATGAGCTGTTAACTCCTTTAAAACAGCATCTTGCTGATTTCACTCATCGCTCAAGAGACAAATATGGAAGTATTCCAGTACTACCCTTGGCTATTCGTTGTGTTTGCCACCATCTTCGGTCTGATCGTGGGTAGCTTCCTCAATGTGGTTATTTATCGACTACCTAAAATCATGGAACTAGAATGGCGACGCGAATGTGCCGAGTCATTTCCCGAATACAAAATAGAACCTCCTAAAGAAGTGCTGACCTTGAGCGTCCCACGCTCCTCCTGTCAGAAGTGCGCAACGCCGATACGTATTCGAGACAACATCCCTGTGATTAGCTGGCTGCTTTTAAAAGGCAAATGCCACAACTGTCAGACAGCCATTAGCGCACGCTATCCACTGATTGAACTGCTCACTGCGTTCTGCTCAGGCTTTGTCGCTTACCACTTTGGTTTTAGTTACTTTACCGTTGCCCTACTCTTTTTCACTTTTATCTTAATCGCCGCAACATTTATCGATCTCGATACTATGTTGTTACCTGACCAATTAACATTACCATTAACTTGGGCTGGCATTGCCTTAGCATTAGTCGAAATAAGTCCTGTTACTCTACAAAATTCTGTCATTGGTGCTATTGCTGGTTACCTATGTCTCTGGTCCGTTTACTGGGGCTTTAAGTTACTTACCGGTAAAGAAGGAATGGGATATGGTGATTTTAAACTACTAGCAGCACTAGGGGCTTGGCTGGGCTGGCAGTCACTGCCGATGATCATTCTACTTTCTTCTGTGGTTGGCATCGTATTTGGCATCATTCAACTACGCTTGCAAAAACAGGGAATTGAAAAAGCTTTTCCTTTCGGTCCTTACTTAGCAATTGCTGGTTGGATAAGCTTAATTTGGGGCGACCAGATTTTAAACTGGTACTTTACTTCAGTTCTAGGAGTGTAAATGGCTTTGGTTATTGGTTTAACAGGTGGTATCGCTAGCGGTAAAACAACCGTCGCGAATCTGTTCAAACAACAATTTAAAATCGATATCGTCGATGCCGACATTGTAGCAAGAGAAGTTGTCGAGCCAGGCACTCCCGGCCTAAACGCGATTATTGAACATTTTGGTCACGATATAGTTCGTGAAGACCAAACTTTAGATCGCGCAAAGCTGAGAGAGAAAATCTTTTCAAACTCAGATGAAAAAGCATGGCTCAACGCACTGTTGCACCCGATAATTCGTGAAAAGATGATCGAAGATTTGCAGCAAGTCACCTCAGAGTATGCGTTACTTGTGGTGCCGTTGCTCGTAGAAAACAAGCTAGACAGTTTGTGTGATCGAGTTCTTGTCGTTGATGTAGAACCGAATACACAGATATCTCGCACGATGAAACGAGACAATGTGAGTGAAGAACAAGCTCGCGCTATCCTTGCCTCTCAAGCATCAAGAGAGCAAAGACTCGCGCTTGCAGACGATGTGGTTAAGAATAATCCAAGTGACCCAGATCTTTTGCTTCAAATCACAGATTTGCACGAAAAGTACCTAGCCATGTGTAAGAAAAATCTGCGAAAATAGGAACGAAACTCACAAAGGCTTATGTCGATGACCACGCACAAATTTGAACATCCGTTAAATGAGAAAACTCGTATTTATCTAAGAGTGGAGTCTCTGCTGCGTCAGGCTCACTTGGCCTCTGGGTTTAGCGAAAATCACCAGTACCAACTGTTTTTCCGTGCGTTATTCGATATGGTTGAAATCTTCGAACAGATCCAGTTGAAAAGTGAACTGGCCAAAGATCTAGAGAAACAACGACTGTCGTACCGCCATTGGCTAAATGTTGATGGCGTCGATCAAGACGCATTAAATACCCTACTACAAGAGATAGATGTCGTTCATAGCCAACTGATGGGTGCAGAGCGTTTTGGTCAAGCACTAAAAGAAGATCGCTTCTTAAGCTCTATCCGCCAACGCTTTAATCTGCCGGGTGGTTCATGTTGTTTTGATTTGCCTGCGTTACATTACTGGCTTCACCTACCCATTGAACGTAAAAAGCATGATGCACAGCAGTGGCAAGTAAGCTTAAAGCCCTTATCTGATGCGCTTTCGCTATGGTTGAAACTCACCAGAGAGACCGGACATTTCAAAGCTCAAATCGGTCGTGCGGGTTTCTTCCAAAGTGACGCTGATGAAGCCAATATTCTAAGGCTCCACATCCCAATGGAATATGGCGTTTATCCTATGATTTCTGGCCATAAAAACCGCTTTGCGATCAAGTTTATGTCGTTTGAAAACGGTCAAGCGTGCACACAAGATATTGAGTTTGAACTTGCTGTGTGCAGCTAAGACGACACTAAGCCCCCCCCCACAATCTAAAATTCAACGCTTTATTACGCTTATATTGGATAAAATTTCGTAGCAGCAATAGCGCGTTGAATAAGCCATCTTGAATTCATTTAGGTATACTACCCTTTAACACCAATTAGTAATGGGACGCTCAACTATGTCTAAAATTACCATCGTTCAATGCCCACAGTGTGGCGCCGACGTAGAATGGGGAGAACAAAGTCCTCATCGCCCTTTCTGCAGTAAACAATGCCAAATGATTGATTTTGGTGAATGGGCAGATGAAGAAAACACCATCCCAGGCGCCCCCGATATGTCCGACAGTGATGGCTGGTCTGAAGACCAGTATTAATTGAGGCACTAGGGTAAAGGAATATCCTAGGTTCCTTCTTGGGGAGTCTAAATCACGCTCTTTCGTCGCTGTCCAGAGTGACGAATTTTAACCGCGGAGCCCTGTAATCTTTGGTCATCATTTGCCGTCATTCCGAGGAGCCATAGCGACATCAGGAATCTACTCACAGCAAGGATGAAGCTAACAACTTAAACACTTGCATTTTCGACTAGTAGATTCTGAATCACGCTCCTTCGTCGCTGTTCAGAATGACGAATTTTAACCGCGGAGCCCTGTAATCTTTGGTCATCATTTGCCATCATTCCAAGGAGCCATAGCGACATCAGGAATCTACTAACAGCAAGGATGTAGCTAAAGCTGACGGCTTAAACACGAGCGCTCTCTGCGAGTAGGTTCTGAATCACGCTCCTTCGTCGCTGTTCAGAATGACGAATTTTAATCGCGGCGCCCTACAATATTTGACCGTCATTTCTCGTCATTCCGAGGAGCCATAGCGATATCAGGAATCTACTCACATCAAGGCAAAGTCAGTGCATGAGAACCGACAGTACAGGTCGGGTGAAAAGAAACGAGCAAGCTAATTACACAAATAAAAAAACGGAGCCCTAAAAGGACTCCGTTTAAGATGAGAACGCTAGTTATAGCATTACTTCTTAGCAAGTTTCTCTTTGATACGAGCAGACTTACCAGAACGCTCACGTAGGTAGTACAACTTGGCACGACGTACTGCACCACGGCGTTTAACTTCGATGCTATCAACGATTGGAGAGTGTGTTTGGAACGTACGCTCAACACCTTCACCGTTAGAGATTTTACGTACAGTGAAAGCAGAGTGTAGACCACGGTTACGGATTGCGATTACAACGCCTTCGAAAGCCTGTAAACGCTCACGGTCACCTTCTTTTACCTTAACTTGAACTACAACAGTGTCACCTGGTGCAAATTTAGGTAGGTCTGATTTCATTTGCTCTTCTTCAAGAGCTTTGATGATGTTACTCATTTTTTAAATTCCTAGAATAAACTGATACTAAATAAATTAGGTTACTTTGCGTTATGTTCACTAATGAACTCAGCAAGTAATTGTTCCTGTTCGTCAGTCAGAGCTAGGTTTTCCAGGAGCTCTGGTCTTCTAAGCCAAGTTCGGCCCAGCGACTGTTTTAGTCGCCATTGACGAATGTCCTTGTGATTGCCTGACATCAGTACCGCTGGTACTTCTTTGTCATCCAATACTTCTGGACGCGTATAGTGAGGGCAATCTAACAAGCCATTTGCAAAAGAGTCTTCTTCTGCTGACGCGAAATCCCCTAGTACCCCCGGAACAAACCGAGAGACAGAGTCGATTAACGTCATGGCTGGTATCTCACCACCCGTCATCACAAAATCACCAATCGACCATTCTTCGTCGACTTCAGATTGAATGATGCGCTCATCTACCCCTTCATAACGACCACAAATCAGAAGTAAGTTCTCATTCGTTGCCAGTTCTTCCACTCCTTTCTGGTCGAGCTTGCGACCTTGAGGAGAAAGGTAGATGACTTTCGTCTTGCCCGGTGAGGCTGCTTTCGCGGTATGAATGGCATCGCGCAAAGGCTGAACCATCATTAACATACCAGGGCCACCACCGTAAGGTCGGTCATCGACAGTGCGATGTTTGTCGTGAGTGAAATCTCTAGGATTCCAAGTCTCAATCGACAAAAGACCTTTTTTAACCGCTTGACCTGTTACTCCAAAATCAGTAACAGAACGGAACATTTCTGGAAAAAGGCTAATAACGCCAACCCACATGTTTATCTCGCTCTGTAATTTTGGAGATTAGAATCCAGGATCCCAGTCAACTTCGATCCGTTGAGCTTCGCGATCAACATTAATGATCACTTGCTCTTCAAGGAACGGGATTAATCGTTCCTTCTGCCCGAAAGCATCTTTAAGATTTGCTTTAACAACCAGAACATCGTTTGAGCCAGTTTCTAGCATGTCAGTAACGACACCTAGATCGTAACCTTTAGTGGTTACAACTTGCATCCCAAACAATTCGCGCCAGTAGAACTCATCTTCTGACAATTCAGGAAGTACCGCAGGGTCAATAGCAATTTCAAAGTTCGTCATTAGATGCGCGTCTTCACGAACATCCATGCCTTCCAGCTTAGCCACCATACCTTTGTTATGGCGCTTCCAGCTTTCTACTTTGTACTCAACCCACTTACCCTTTTGGTTAATGTACCAAGGGCTGTAATCGAAAATGCTTTCAGCATTGTCTGTGTAGGAAAAAACCTTAAGCCAACCTCGAATGCCGTAAGTAGCACCAAACTTGCCTACAACAATCTTTTCGTTGCTCATTGTTTCTTTACCTTTCATCGACATAAACTAGTTTCTACTTTTCAAGTAAAAAATTAAGCCGCTTTTTGAGCGTCTTTAACTAGCTTAGCAACGCGGTCAGATACAGACGCGCCTTGACCAACCCAGTGGTTAACGCGGTCTAGGTCTAGACGTAGACCTTCTTCTTGACCTTTAGCAGTTGGGTTGAAGAAACCAACTTTCTCGATGAAACGGCCAGTTGCAGCGTTGCGGCTGTCCGCTACTACGATTTGATAAAATGGACGCTTTTTAGCGCCGTGACGTGCCAAACGAATGGTTACCATGTCGTCCTCTTTGCTTTCTCAAAAATAAAATTAACCCCAAAAACCATTCAAGAAATTAAATAGTTTGGGGTCTCGTGCCAAAATAAAGCTCCGGAATTTTACTCTTCTCCCGGAGCAATGCAAGGAGTTTAGTTACTTTTTCACCAACATAAATTGAATTTAAAGTTTGTGACGTACCTAACACCCTGAATCTATGCGTAATCGATTAATTAACGACCAAATGGGTTGAAGCCACCGCCTCCACCCATGCCGCCCATCATGCCTTGCATGTTGCGCATCATGCCTTTCATGCCACCTTTTTGCATCTTTTTCATCATCTTCTGCATTTGGGTGAACTGTTTCAGTAAGCGGTTTACGTCTTGAACCTGCACACCAGAACCAGCCGCAATACGCTTCTTGCGCGAGCCTTTGATAATCTCTGGGCGTTGACGTTCTTTCATTGTCATGGAGCTGATGATCGCTTCCATCTGTTTGAACATCTTGTCATCGACTTTGTCTTTCACATTGTCTGGTAGCTGAGACATGCCAGGAAGCTTATCCATCATGCCCATCATGCCGCCCATGTTTTGCATCTGGCCTAGCTGTTCACGGAAATCTTCAAGGTCGAAACCTTTCTTCTCTTTGAACTTCTTCGCCAGCTTTTCTGCTTTTTCTTGGTCAACGTTGCGTTGTAGGTCTTCAATTAAAGACAGAACGTCACCCATACCAAGAATACGTGAAGCAACACGATCTGGATGGAACGGTTCTAGCGCGTCAGTTTTTTCACCGACACCCAAGAATTTGATTGGTTTGCCCGTTACATGGCGTACTGACAGTGCCGCACCACCACGAGCATCACCATCAACTTTAGTTAGAACCACACCGGTAAGAGGTAGCGCATCGCCAAAGGCTTTTGCTGTATTTGCTGCATCTTGACCCGTCATAGCGTCAACAACAAATAGCGTTTCTACTGGGTTGATAGCTGCGTGAAGATCTTTGATCTCCCCCATCATCTCTTCATCAATCGCCAAGCGACCTGCGGTATCGACAATCAATACGTCGTAGAATTTTTTCTTCGCATGGTCAATCGCTGCATTGGCGATATCAATAGGCTTCTGGTCTGGTGATGATGGGAAGAAGTCAACACCGATGTCTGATGCCAGCGTTTCAAGCTGCTTGATTGCCGCAGGGCGGTAAACGTCGGCAGACACAACCAAGACTTTCTTCTTGTCACGCTCTTTTAAAAGCTTAGATAGCTTACCTACCGATGTGGTTTTACCCGCACCTTGTAGACCCGCCATAAGAAGCACAGCAGGTGGTTGAGCGGCAAGGTTTAGCGCCTCATTCGACTCACCCATTACGGCTTCAAGTTCTGTTTGAACGATCTTGATAAATTCCTGACCTGGAGTCAGAGATTTAGAAACTTCTACACCTACCGCTTTTTCTTTAACGCGGTTAACAAATTCACGAACAACCGGAAGCGCAACGTCAGCTTCAAGTAAGGCCATTCGTACTTCACGTAGGGTCTCTTTAATGTTGTCTTCGGTCAGACGACCTTTGCCACTGATATTTTTCAGCGTTTTGGATAATCGATCCGTTAAATTCTCAAACATCTTTGTCTCTTCGCTAAAATGGCGATTAATTAGTGTGAGTATACATTAGCCAAGGTCTGAGTCATACCCGTACCGCTGCTCTATTCTTGTCTCTATTTCTATATGGTGCGGTAACTTATTAATTTCAATATCTCATCTCTCACGATTGATGTCGGATATAACGTAGCCCCAAAGTGTAATGCAAGGTATAATTTCCTCATTGTGCACAATAATATTTAGGATTCATGGATAGCTTAATAGCCATCGCGGCCGCCATACTTTATGTTTTGGCGATTGCGACCATCATACCCGGACTCTCACAGCAGTCAGGAATCAAAGCAAAAACAGTGTTTGCTAGTGCTGCCTGTGCGCTTGTTTTTCATGCGTGGATTTTGAGTGATCTGATTTTTGATGGTGCAGGTCAAAACCTTAGTATTCTCAACGTAGCCTCTTTGATCAGTTTTATTATTTCTCTGGTCATGAGCCTTGCTATGTTGAAAAATCGGTTGTGGTTTTTATTGCCTGTCGTTTATAGCTTTGCTGCCATCAATTTATCTGCTGCCACATTTTTGCCAAGCACGTTTATCAAGCACCTAGAGAATGACCCTAAGCTACTCATTCACATTTCTTTTGCGCTGTTCTCATACGCAACTTTAACTATCGGTGCACTCTACGCACTTCAGCTGGCTTGGTTAGATCACAAACTGAAAACAAAAAAATCTTTGGCGATTAACCCAAACCTGCCGCCTTTATTAATGGTAGAGCGTCAGCTATTCAAAATCATTTTGATCGGTAACTTATTGTTAACTGGCACGCTCATTACTGGCTTTGTCTTTGTGCAGGATATGTTTGCTCAAGGTAAAGCGCATAAAGGAATTCTTTCTTTCATCGCTTGGATTGTGTACTCAATACTGCTTTGGGGTCATTATCAAAAAGGTTGGCGTGGTAGAAAAGTTACTTGGTTCGCTGTCGCAGGGGCAACGCTGTTAACTCTGGCGTATTTTGGCAGTCGCTTTGTGAAAGAAATCATCTTGAATTAAGGAGCTCTAGGGCTCCTATCCTTTATATTTTAGGCTAGATAAAATACAGTACGCCTTAACCCTTTGACTTAACGGACTTACTCAACCGTTATATAACCCAATACTTACAAGGAACAGCAACGTTTTGGACGACATCTCTACGGGTATCTTGTTTGCGCTACTCGCGTGTCTTATCGTCATATCAGGTTACTTTTCCGGCTCAGAAACAGGGATGATGTCTCTGAACCGTTATCGCTTAAAGCACTTAGCCCAAAATGGGCATAAAGGCGCTAAGCGAGTCGAAAGGCTATTAGACCGTCCAGATCGTTTGATTGGTCTTATTCTTATCGGCAACAACCTCGTTAATATTCTCGCGTCCGCCATCGCGACCATTATTGGTATGCGTTTGTATGGTGATTTAGGTGTCGCTATCGCAACCGGTGCACTGACTATGGTTGTATTGGTTTTTGCTGAAGTTACCCCAAAAACAATTGCAGCGCTGTACCCTGAACGCGTGTCTTACGCGAGCAGTATCCTACTGACCATATTGATGAAGTTACTATCGCCTTTGGTGATGCTCGTTAACTTTATTACGAATGGCTTTATTCGTTTACTTGGCGTAAAAGCGGATCACTCAGTAGAAGACCATCTTAGTTCCGATGAGCTGCGTACCGTAGTAAACGAAGCTGGCGGCTTGATCCCTCGCCGACACCAAGACATGTTGGTGTCTATTTTGGATCTTGAGCACGTCACTGTGAACGATATCATGGTGCCACGTAATGAGATTACCGGTATCGATATTAATGATGACTGGAAATCCATCGTTCGTCAGCTTACCCACTCACCACATGGACGCATTGTTTTTTATCGTGACCAAATTGATGAAGTGGTTGGCATGCTGCGCCTGCGTGAAGCTTACCGCCTGATGCTGGAAAAAAACGAGTTCAATAAAGAGACGCTATTACGTGCCGCGGATGAAGTCTATTACATCCCGGAAGGTACGCCACTGAACGTGCAAATGTTAAAGTTTCAACGCAATAAACAGCGCATTGGTCTAATTGTTGATGAATATGGCGACATTATTGGCTTGGTGACATTGGAAGATATTCTGGAAGAGATCATTGGCGAATTCACGACCTCGATTTCTCCAAGCCTTTCTGATGAAATCAGTCCTCAAGGTGACGGAAGCTTCCTCATTGAAGGCAGCACCAATATCCGAGATATCAACAAAGGCCTGAAATGGGATTTACCAACGGATGGCCCAAGAACGTTAAACGGTCTTATTTTGGAGCACCTGGAAGATATCCCAGAGAGCCATTTAAGCGTGAGAGTGGCTGGTCATCCAATGGAGCTTGTTGAGATTGAAGAAAACCGCATCAAGCTCGTTCGTGTTTATCCTAAAAAGAAAAAATAGCCACCTATCTACAAATCACGATGAGAAAAACTCACGATAAGAAATAAAAAGAAAAGAGCCTGATCATGTCAGGCTCTTTTTAGTTCTGGATAAATATGCTTCTTGATAAGTTTTTAGCAACTAGTCGATGCGTAGCTCTTTTAGCATCGATTCAGGCAAAGCAAGTTCATCATTTTTGTTCACCGATACACCAGCATCCAAAATGCTCTTTGCGATCTGTTGTGCTTCTTCTAAAGAGTGCATCGCTGCCGTGCCACATTGGTATTCGTTGAGTTCAGGGATCTTGTTCTGGCTTTCTACCTTTAGTACGTCTTCCATGGCCGCAATCCAAGCATCCGCTACTTGCTGCTCTGATGGAGTGCCAATCAGGCTCATGTAAAAGCCCGTGCGGCAACCCATAGGCGAAATATCGATGATCTCAACAGAATCGCTGTTTAGGTGATTGCGCATAAAGCCTGCATAAAGGTGCTCTAGTGTATGAATACCTTTTTCAGAAAGGATGTCTTTGTTTGGCGCGGTAAAGCGTAAATCGAAGACAGTAATCGTGTCCCCTTTTGGGGTCTGCATGGTCTTCGCCACTCGCACTGCCGGTGCATTCATGCGAGTGTGGTCCACGGTAAAACTATCGAGTAAAGGCATTACATCTCTCCTGATTGTAACTCCAATACCTCTCGGTACTGGATAAATGTCATTCATCCCTACAGCACATAAACAGGCTGTAGGTTAAAAGAACCAGCTGCTGTTGTCTTCCAATTCCTGACGACATTGCTTCAGCTGCCAGCCATAAGTTTTTGCAGTTTGTTCAACACGTCGAGCGACTTTGATCAAACTAGGCTTTCGCTTATAAGTACCTCGCTTGTACCCACCTCGACCTTCATGATAAGCCAGATATTGACTGTATGGGTCCCATAACGAAATCCCTAGTTGGCGCCTCGTTTCGTGAGTATACCAACCGACAAACATCATTGAATCATCAAAGTTGGTACGAGAACCGCCTTGCCCCGTCGCATCTTGGAAATCTTCCCAAGCAGGATCTTGAGCTTGAGCGTAACCATACGCACTGCTGACTCGTCCCCAAGGGATAAATCCCAATAAATAGTCTTTGGGTGGTTTCGCATCGTGCCGAAAGCTGCTTTCTTGTTTAATGATAGCCATAGCGACATGAATGGGAGTTCCCCACTTTTCTTCCATATCTTTGGCATCATCATACCAGCCGGATTTCTCTCGAAATATCTCACATAAATTATTCTGCTGCTTTGGCGGTGCCGTGGCACAACCTGCAAGTAACATGCTTCCGAGTACCGATACTACTAACGGTTTAATGTTCAATCCCACCCAACCTTTACCTATTCACTACTGCTTCAGATAAGCAAAGTAATCTTCCAAAAAATCATCAAAAGATAGCGTGTCACTTTGTTCCGCTTGCTTTTGCTTTTCTACTGACGACGCCACTTCCGTTTCCATCGTATCTTGTGAGTAGTACTGATAACCGTGAGCTAGATTTTCCTCGCGGTACTTCATGCCAAGCGCACAGCCGACTTTACCTAACCCACCAAGCTCTTTCGTCAGCTCTAAAAGTTGACCTGAAATCGTTAGTTCTGGGTTATCAATCCATGTCCCGAGTTTATTACACACATCTTGGTATGCACTGCCACCAGCAGCCATATCCATTTGCTGTGCTATCTGACGCAGCTCGACAAACACTCGATGCGCCCAATCTTGCAGAGATAGACGTTCACCTTGGCAACCAATTTGCAGCATTAGCCCTTTTTCACGACCAGAAACAATGACTTTGTTCCAGTTGTCGCGCCAACACTCTAATTCACAGTTGTCCATTGGATCCGAGTCTGACAAGGCCGCCCAAGTCAGGAAGAGATCAAGGAATCGTACTTGCTCTTCATTCAACCCCACTGCGCTGAATGGGTTAACGTCTAGAGAGCGAACTTCAATGTACTCAACCCCACCGCGTCGTAACGCATCTGAAGGCTTCTCACCACTTTTCGACACGCGTTTCGGGCGAATTGGAGCGTATAGCTCGTTCTCAATTTGTAATATATTGGAATTAAGCTGGCGGTATTCACCGTCCACTTTGACGCCTATTTTCGCAAACTCTTCTGATGGGTGACGAATCGCATCGCTCAAACCATCCAGATACTGATCAATGCTGTTAAAGCCAATTTTCAGTACACTTTGCGCACTATTGGTGTAGCCCAGATCGCTCAAACGCAAAGACGTCGATTTCGGCAAATACAAAGTGCCGCCAATTTTCTCGAATGGCAGATCGGTTTCACGACCTTGAATAAAAGAGCCGCATAACGCTGGCGATGCGCCGAAGAAATACGGAATCATCCAACCAAAACGGTAATAGTTACGGATCAGCGCAAAGTAGGCATCAGACTTAGCATCTTGGCGGGCTTGTTCATCTTGCTCGCCGTATAGCGCATCCCAAAATGTCTCAGGGAACGAGAAGTTAAAATGCACACCTGAAATGATTTGCATCAGGCTGCCATAGCGGCGTTTTAGACCTTCTCGGTACAGGGTTTTCATTTTTGCTGCATTCGAAGAGCCGTACTGAGCAAGCTGAATATCCTCTTCCGAGCCGACATAACATGGCATAGAAAGAGGCCACATCTTTTCTTCACCCATTTTTGTCTGCGTGAAGTGATGGATATCTTTCAGTTGTGCCATCAGTTCTGGAATTTCATGTGACACAGGCGTAATGAATTCTAGCAATGATTCAGAAAAATCTGTCGTGATCCATTGGTTTGTGAACGCAGAGCCTAACCCCTCTGGATGAGGTGTTGTTGCTAGATGTCCATCCTGACGATAGCGCAAAGTTTCTCGCTCAACACCGCGTCCAAACTGCTTAAATACTTCGGGGTTTGATGCAACTTTTTTTAGTCGCGCAGCAAAATCAGTCAAAATGAGGTTCGCTTATATTGGGAGCAGGACACTTGTCACAAAGGACAAGCGCAAGCTAAGTTATTGATATTTAATGCATCTAGATAAATAACCCACGAAAAGTCGCTTATCTAGATGAATAGCGGAGAAACGTTTCTCCGCTATTAAATGTGTACTCTATCGAATGATTTCAAGCTCTTCTACGTCTTTCCCCAACTTTTCTAATTGAGGACGCAGTGATTTAGCATCACCAACGACGATAATTTGATAGTCATTTGGATCAAACCACTTTTGAGCCAGTGCATTCAACGTCTGCTTATCGACTTTTTCTACGATAGCGTTTCTTTGCTGCAAGTAATCTTGATCGAGGTTGTACTTAAGAATATCACTGATGAGTTCCGCTTTTTGTGTTGGCGTTTCATATTTCAGTGCATCTTTTTGACCGACCGCTTGACGCATAAATTTCATCTCTTCATCAGTAATTCCTGACTGCGAGTATTCATTTAGCTCATTTTCCATCTCAATGATAGAAGCAACCGTTGCATCCGCTCGTACTTGCGCGGTGAAAACAACCGAGCCAGTTTCTGGATTTCCAGAGAAGTAGCCGTAAGCGCCGTATGTGTAACCCTTGTCTTCACGTAGGTTTTGGTTAATGCGGCTATTGAAGTTTCCAGCTAAGTTGAAGTTTGCCAGTTGGCTTAGGTAAAAATCGCCCGTTGCATCGTAAGGCATACCCTGACGAACCATCATGACCACACTTTGTGGTGCACCTGGTTTATCAACAAGATGGATCTTTTGCTCACCTAATGCAGCGATGCTTTGCGGTGCATACAATGGTGCAGCTTCATCCTGCCAGTTTTTCCAGAACGTCAGCTGCTGTTCAATTTCCTGTTGTTCAATGTCACCAACAACGACGATTTGCGCACTTTGTGGCGTGTAATGCTTCGAGTAGAATTCACGGACATCATCCAACGTTAGTGCACTTACCCCTGCTTGCGTGCCGTCTTTTGGTCGAGCAAAAACAGAGTCCCCATAGAGCACCTGGCGAGTCGCTTGTGATGCCATCCAACTTGGGTTTTGATGCTCATACACAAGACCTTCTAGCGCTTGCATCTTCACACGATCGAAGTCTGCTTGCTTAAATGCAGGAGACAGCAACATCTCTTCGACAATTTTCAACGTCGGCTCTAAGTTCTTTTCTAAAGCAGAAACGCTGATGTTTGTTGTGTAGCCCGTTGCATTCACGGAGATGACACTACCTAGTTTATCGAGCTCAGCTTGAATCTCTTCGACACTACGTTTCGTTGTGCCTTCTTGCAACATTGCGGCGGTCAATTGGGCAAGACCTTCTTTGCCCTTTTCAACAAAACGTGTTCCCGCAGGTAAACTAAACTGCATCATGACCGTTGGTGTTTCATCGCTAACCGCGCCAAGCAACTCCGAGCCATTATTAAAATGAAGCTCGTACAACTCAGGCATCGTCGCTTTCACTGGCTCCCCTACAGGCGGTTGCACAGAGCGATCGAAGTTATCGGTCGCACGACGATACGCCAATTGATCATCAGTGATCTTCTCGTATTCTGGTAGCATACGTTTTGGCGTCACAAAGGTCGCTGGTTTTACGACAAGGTCAGTTTTTCCTTTTGGTACCACGCTTAGGGTCACTTTGTTCTTACCTTGGATAAAATCCGTATACGCTTTTTCTACCGATGCAGGTGTCACTGCGCGGATCTGCTCAAGCTGTTGCTCAAGACGATCAGGATCGCCGAAAAATGTCTCGTTGGAAGCCAACTGCGTTACTTTGCCTTTAACGCTTTCTAATGCAAAGATAGCATCCGCTTCCGCCTTACCCTTTAACTGCTCAAGGCGATCTTCTGTCACGCCTTTTTCAGCAAACTGATTAAGTGACTGTAAAAGCTCGTCGTACAGTTTTGATAGGTCGCCTTTGTCCCCAGAGTCACCCATTGCATAAACGTAAAAGTTACACGCCAGTTCTGCACAGTCATGGAATGAGCCCGCATCGACGGCTTTTTGAGTCTTGACTAAGTCTTGGTAGAGCACGCTGTTTGTACCGCCACCTAGCACTTCAGATAGCGTGTCGAGAGACGCTTGGCTTTCTTCGCCGTTGTAAGTTGTTGGCCACGCGATCATCACCATCGGTTGTTGAATGCGATCTTCTAGCGTGATGTATTTGTCTTCTTGCAGTTTTGCAGGTTGTTTCGGCGCATTTTCAACCTCTGGCCCACGAGGAATCGAACCGAAGTACTTATTTACCCACTCAAGAGTTTGTTCAACGTCTAAGTCACCACCAATCGTAATGGTTGCATTGTTTGGGCCATACCAACGCAAGAAAAACGCTTTGAGGTCGTTCACATCAACACGATCAAGATCTTCAACATAACCAATAGTTTGCCACGAATACGGATGACCTTCAGGATACAGCGCTTCGGACATGCGCTCCCAAATTAAGCCATAAGGACGATTATCGTAACGCTGAGCTCGCTCATTTTTTACAGTAGAACGCTGAATTTCAAATTTGCGTTGAGAAACCGCATCTAGCAAAAAGCCCATACGGTCAGACTCTAACCACAACATTTTCTCTAGCTGGTTAGCCGGGACAGTTTCAAAGTAGTTAGTACGATCACGGTTTGTCGTACCATTTAACGTACCGCCAGCCTCTGTGATGATTCTGAAGTGCTCTTGGTCACCAACGTTCTCTGAACCTTGGAACATCATGTGCTCAAAGAAATGCGCAAAACCAGACTTACCCACTTCTTCACGAGCCGAACCAACATGGTAAGTCACATCCACATGGACCAATGGGTCAGAATCTTCAGGAGCTAAGATCACCGTTAAACCATTATCGAGTTTATACTTTTGGTATGGAATCTTAACTTTGCCTTCTTCAGCTTTCGATGACTCAACGAAAGTTACCCCTTTCGGCAGTGATGAAACAGGCGTATTTGATGCACAACCCGTGATCACCAAAAGTGAACACGCGCCAACCCAAAACATCTTCATGTACTTTCCTTAAAATAATCCGAGATAGATAGCCGCAAGTAAGCTATACCTGGCAGCCTTTCCTAAAAATATTAAAATCACGCAAGGCAGAAACTTCATTCTCAGCCACCCTGCGGCTAAACACAGCGGGTCTCCAATTATGGGTAACCAGCTAAAAAACAATCCCCAATAGCCATACTTAGACAGCCAGTTTAATGCGGTATGACCGTGCTTTTCTTCTTGCGCTTTGTTGGGAATCCACAAGCCAAGCCAATAATTTGTTAAGCCACCAAGCGTATTGCCGATAGTGGCGACCATAATAATTGACGAAACGGAATATTGATTTAATGAGAGAGTGGCAACTAAGCCCGCCTCAGAACCACCAGGTAACAAAGTGGCACTGAGAAAACCGGTCATGAAAAGCACCCATAATGCTGAATCTGAAAACCAAAGCGCTAGACTTTCAAAGCTCGTATTAAATGCTTCTAGCATGTCATATCAAGCAACACCTTGCCTCTGGTTCTTCCTGATTCAACTTGCTGGTGAGCAGCAATCACATCGCTCATCGGATAAACCTGTTGAATTTCAGTCTTCAGTAAACCAACGCCAACCATGTACAACAAGGTATCTAACTGCGCAGGATCTGGTTCAACCAACATGCCACTAGCCTCAAAGCCTAGGAGTTTGGCTTTTTCACAAATCAGCTCAGCTGTTATGGTTGGAACGGTGATGACTCTCGCACCGTCTTTCAGGCATTTAAGCGCATCTAACGCGGCATCTCCACCTACTAAATCAATCAAAACATCAACGTCTTCAACACGTTCTGACACTGGTGCAAATTGATAGTTCACTGCGTGAGCGCCAAGGGTAGCCAGGTAGTCTAAATTTCGTTCACTGCAGGTTGTAAAGACTTCCGCTTTAGTCGCGACCGCGATTTGTACCGCTAGGTGTCCAACGCCACCGGCTCCAGCGAGGATAAGTACGCGATCGTTTTCTGTCACATTGGCTTTACTGAGTGCTTGTGCCGCAGTTTGGCCAGCCAACGGTAATGCTGCTGCAGCCTCTAAAGCAACTGAACTGGGAACATGACTTAACTCAGCTTCTGGAACACATATGTACTGACTGTACCCACCGCCTCGGACTGGGAAACCGATAAATCCAGCCACCTCATCACCATCATTAAAACGCGACGCCCCGTCTCCACAGGACACGACTTTTCCTGAGATGTCGTAACCTGGTACCCAAGGTAAATTATCCATGTTCTGCGCAGCTGCCCAACCGAGTCCGGCTCGAGTTTTAACATCAATAGGATTTACGCCTGAAAAAGCGACTTTTACTAAGACTTCACCAGGCTGTGGTGATGGTGTAGAAGCATGTTGAATCGCGAGTACGTTGGCATCACCAAATTCAGTGATAACGATCTGTTTGTGTTCCATAAACCATTCCCTGCAAGAAAACAAAAAGGGATGCGAAAGCATCCCTTTGACTATAAACCATTTTGTTAACCGAAGTTAATCGTGATTTTGTAAATTGGTTGATCATTCCATTTTCGGTAATGACTAGCCGACAAGTGCTAGCAAGATACCAGCGGCAACCGCTGATCCCAATACACCTGCAACGTTTGGTCCCATCGCATGCATCAACAAGAAGTTTTGCGGGTTAGCTTGTAAGCCGACTTTGTTCACCACACGCGCGGCCATTGGTACCGCAGAAACGCCAGCCGCACCGATAAGTGGGTTGATGTCTTCTTTCGAGAACTTGTTAAGCAACTTAGCCATTAGCACACCAGCACCCGTGCCAATACTAAACGCAACCGCACCAAGACCTAGAATGCCTAATGTTTCTAAGTTCAGGAATTGATCCGCTTGCAGCTTCGAGCCAACCCCTAAGCCCAAGAAGATCGTCACGATGTTGATCAGCTCATTTTGTGCGGTTTTCGATAGACGATCGACCACACCCGCTTCACGCATTAAGTTACCAAGACAGAACATACCGACAAGAGGCGTTGCTGAAGGTAGGAAAAGAATCGTCATGAGTAATACTGCCATCGGGAACAATACCTTTTCCCATTTACCCACGTGACGCAGTTGCGCCATTTGAATCTCACGTTCTTCCTTAGTGGTTAGCGCCTTCATGATTGGCGGCTGAATGATTGGCACTAAAGCCATGTAGCTATACGCGGCTACAGCAATCGCACCAAGCAAATCTGGTGATAACTTACTTGCTAAGAAAATCGCCGTTGGGCCATCCGCACCACCGATGATAGCGATAGACGATGCATCCGCCATGGAGAACTCCATGCCAGGTACATAGTTGAGCAAAATAGCGCCAAACAGCGTCGCAAAAATACCAAACTGAGCTGCCGCACCTAGCCACAACGTTTTTGGGTTTGCGATCAAAGCACCAAAGTCGGTCATCGCACCCACACCCATGAAGATCAACAACGGGAACACACCCGATTCAATCCCAATGTAGTAAACGTAGTAGAGCAAGCCGCCAGGCTCAGTAAAGCCAGCATTTGGAATATTCGCCAAGATAGCACCAAAACCAATCGGCAATAACAGTAAAGGTTCAAAGCCTTTTTTGATTGCCAAAAACAGCAAGGTACAACCAACCAGCATCATACAGATTTGGCCGAACTCGAAGTTAGCGATCCCAGTTTCTGCCCAAAGGGTTAACAATCCGTCCATGATACTCCCTTACGCCAGGCTCAATAGAGGCGCACCTACTGTGACAGCATCGCCTTCTTTAACGTTCAACTCTTGAACCACACCACCACGCGCCGCACGCACTTCTGTTTCCATCTTCATTGCTTCAAGAATCAGTAGTACATCGCCTTCAGCCACTTCAGCGCCAGGCTGAACATTCACTTTAAAGATGTTACCGGCAAGAGGAGCAGGCACCGCTTCAGCAGAAGCGCTAGAAGGTGCGCTAGGTGCCGTCGATTTTGCTGGCGCCGCAGAAGGAGCGACAGAGGTTAGCTCGCCTTGAGGACCAACTTCCACCTCATACACCTGTCCGTCAACACGTACGCTATAAGTTTCTACGCCGCCAGTTGCTGGTTGCGCCGCAGGTACGGCAGGCTTCGCGGCTTCTAGCGTTGGTGCAGGTTCAAATGCTTCTGGGTTTTCACGATTCTTAAGGAACTTAAGACCAACTTGAGGGAAAAGCGCATAAGTAAGTACATCATCAACACGTTCACTTGCTAGCTTAATACCTTCTGATTTCGCTTTCTCCATTAGATCAACAGTAAGCGTCTCCATTTCAGGCTCAAGCAAATCGGCAGGACGACACGTAATAGGCTCTTTGCCATCAAGTACTTTAGCTTGCAGCTCTGCATTTAACTCGGCTGGCGCTTGACCGTATTCGCCTTTCAATAGACCAGCGGTTTCCTTAGTAATGCTCTTATAGCGTTCGCCAGTAAGAACGTTAATCACCGCTTGCGTTCCGACGATCTGCGAAGTTGGAGTCACCAATGGAATGAAACCAAGATCTTCGCGAACACGAGGGATCTCTTCTAAGACTTCATCAATGCGATCCGCCGCGCCCTGTTCTTTCAACTGGCCTTCCATGTTAGTCAGCATGCCGCCAGGCACTTGAGCAATCAGGATGCGAGAGTCTACACCTTTCAACTGACCTTCCCACTTCGCGTACTTCTTACGTACTTCACGGAAATACGCGGCGATAGGTTCTAGTTGCTCGAGCTTCAAATTCGTATCTCGCTCGGTTCCTTCTAGCATCGCGACTACCGTTTCAGTCGGTGTGTGACCATAGGTACAACTCATTGAAGAAATCGCTGTATCGAGAATATCAATACCAGCTTCAACTGCTTTTACCGCTGTCGCAGTAGACAAGCCTGTCGTCGCGTGACAATGAAGTGCTAATGGCACATCACAAGACGCTTTGATACGCGTAATAAGCTCTTCCGCTTCATAAGGCTTAAGTAAGCCAGACATATCTTTGATACACAGTGAATGACAACCTAAATCCTCTAGGCGTTTTGCCAAGTCAACCCAAGTGTCTGCGTTATGCACAGGGCTTGTTGTGTAAGACAGCGTACCTTGAGCATGTGCGCCAACATCGACCGTTGCTTTAACGGCCTTCTGGAAGTTTCGCACGTCATTCATTGCATCAAAGATACGGAACACGTCCATACCGTTAGCATGTGCGCGTTCAACGAACTTCTCTACTACGTCGTCGGCATAATGGCGGTATCCTAAAAGGTTTTGACCACGCAGTAGCATTTGCATTGGCGTATTAGGCATCGCTTTTTTCAGCTCACGTAAACGCTCCCAAGGATCTTCCCCTAAGAATCGAATACAAGAATCAAACGTTGCGCCACCCCAAGTCTCTAGAGACCAGTAACCAACCTTATCCAACTCAGCTGCGATAGGCAGCATATCCTCAATACGCATACGCGTAGCAAATAGTGATTGATGGGCATCACGAAGGACCACATCTGTAATAGCTAGTGGTTTAGACATGCTCTTAAACTCCTTTTTAATCCTGGTTCGGCTACTTCGCGAATGAGGCGCGATGTTTATGAATCGCAGCCGAGATCGCCGCCACTACTTGTGGACTAACAGCTGAAGAGGTTGATTGAATATTAGTATTTGTTTTTGGTGCTGCGATCGGCTCTGGTACTTCTTCTGGTACCAATTTCGACATTAGCCGAACGAGATAAACAAGAATAGTGAGGAAAATAAATACGACCGCCATCCCCGTTAGCATCAGGGTGGCCGCATCTACTAGCAGGCTTCCTATATTAGTCATGTTGCTTCCTTTCTTTGTCATCCTGACAACGTGCAGGACTTTAATAGCGTCAAATCCCGACCAATGGATTATCTCGATTGGTTAAATTTTGTCAATTTTGTTTAAGGAAGGTTTGTAATAATCCTGATAAATGATTATTTATTCACTACCCAGATCACAGTTCATGACAAAATAATTACTGCGAATCTGCTATCTCCTTACGAACAGAGTAAAGGAGGACATAAATAAAAACTGCGATTTGGATTTCAAAACCAAATCGAGATTTACACATAAAAGACAATAAAAACAAAAGGATGCCATTTAATAACAATTAATAAACAAATAAAAAACAAAGAAGTTACATTTAAACAATTGAAGTGAAAGAAACGGAAATCAATATACAGGAGAGATAGTAAGGATGGATTCACAAACTACAGCAGAAACTTTATTCCAAATTGCTTAGATAAGCACATATTCGCTTTTGGAAAAGAAGGGCATCGCCTCTAACGACTCAGGTTATAGTTCTAGATGTCCAGATACAAAAAAGCCTCGCAATTGCGAGGCTTTTTCAGTAAATGGCGCGTCCTGGAGGATTCGAACCTCCGACCGCCTGGTTCGTAGCCAGGTACTCTATCCAGCTGAGCTAAGGACGCGCAGTTTTCGATATCAACTTTCATCAATATCAGGGCAATACCCTTTAATAAGTGGCGCGTCCTGGAGGATTCGAACCTCCGACCGCCTGGTTCGTAGCCAGGTACTCTATCCAGCTGAGCTAAGGACGCGCAAGTTTTCGATATCGACTGTCATCAATATCAGGGCAATACCCTTTAATAAGTGGCGCGTCCTGGAGGATTCGAACCTCCGACCGCCTGGTTCGTAGCCAGGTACTCTATCCAGCTGAGCTAAGGACGCGCAGTTTTCGATATCGACTTTCATCAATATCAGGGCAATCCCCTTCAATAAGTGGCGCGTCCTGGAGGATTCGAACCTCCGACCGCCTGGTTCGTAGCCAGGTACTCTATCCAGCTGAGCTAAGGACGCGCAGTTTTCGATATCGACTTTCATCAATATCAGGGCAATACCCTTCAATAAGTGGCGCGTCCTGGAGGATTCGAACCTCCGACCGCCTGGTTCGTAGCCAGGTACTCTATCCAGCTGAGCTAAGGACGCGCAGTTTTTGATATCGACTTTCATCAATATCAGGGCAATACCCTTCAATAAGTGGCGCGTCCTGGAGGATTCGAACCTCCGACCGCCTGGTTCGTAGCCAGGTACTCTATCCAGCTGAGCTAAGGACGCGCAATAATCTTATTTTACTTTGTATAACCCGTTTATCAAACGAATTATTAAATAGTGGCGCGTCCTGGAGGATTCGAACCTCCGACCGCCCGGTTCGTAGCCAGGTACTCTATCCAGCTGAGCTAAGGACGCGCAGATCTTCTTGCTAGGAAGTTGTGAAGCAAATCACATTCATTTCTTACGAAACAAAAAAAAGGCCATCGGGCCAGTCAATGAATGGCGGTGAAGGAGGGATTCGAACCCTCGATACGGGATAAACCGTATACTCCCTTAGCAGGGGAGCGCCTTCAGCCTCTCGGCCACCTCACCGTTTTCATTGTTATATCTCAGAAGAGATATGGCGCGTCCTGGAGGATTCGAACCTCCGACCGCCTGGTTCGTAGCCAGGTACTCTATCCAGCTGAGCTAAGGACGCACTTTTTTGTTGATTTCTCAACATTGCAAGAATGGCGGTGAGGGAGGGATTCGAACCCTCGATACGGGATAAACCGTATACTCCCTTAGCAGGGGAGCGCCTTCAGCCTCTCGGCCACCTCACCGTCTTGCGGAGGCACATATTACGTTTTACCGAAAATATGTCAAACACTTTCTTTGAAAAAATCCACGAAACTGACTTAACCGTTGCTGATTTAATCAAAGTGACTATTAAACGAACTTTACCACTCTATTATGATGAAAAAAAGAGAGTCTTCTCTGAAAAAAAGACATTTATTTTCAAACAACTTCCTGGTGTTCGATTCAACAATATTGACGGATTCACGGCCACACTCAACACAATGGTTTCCGCAAATCTTCAAAAACATTAAAGACTAAAAAGGCCAACCCTTCGGTTAGCCTTTTTCATTCAAACTAAGCTCTGTAAACAGGAGCGACTTAGTAGTTACCTGAAGCAACGTTGCCATTGCCTTTTTCAGCTTGAATGCGCATGTAGATTTCTTCACGGTGAACTGAAACCTCTTTCGGAGCGTTAACGCCGATACGTACTTGGTTACCTTTCACACCTAGTACAGTTACAGTCACTTCATCACCAATCATCAGTGTTTCGCCTACGCGGCGAGTCAAAATTAGCATTCTTTGCTCCTTGAGTAATCTCTAAATTTTCTTGCTACAAAGCTATTATCCAACAAAAGTTATATTTTCGTAAACTACCTTGTTAGCGAAAATCAGCCTAAAAAGGCATGTTTTTGTTGAATGTTTAATGCTTCACTAGACGTAATGTAAGCATCATGCAGAATGTTTGCTGCTGTATCCACACATTCGGGTGCTAAAACTAGCATCATAGTGAGTGCATTCGTTGCGCTGAAATTGATCTCAATATCTCGCTTTGCCAACAAATCGCATGCGTGCTCTACCATTCCATTGGCCTCAAGCCCCACTGCGGTCAACAGGCTTACCACTTCACTATTACGGATTTTGTCGCTGAACACCAGATCGAACTTGGCACATGCATCTTGTTTTATCATGATACCTGCCCGTTCTGCTTCCTCGATCACATTCCAAATGTCTATACCCAACATCTGACATTGTTTTGTAGCACTAGATAAATGTTCTTTATCGACTTCGATAATGGCAAGGTCACGTTGAATGGCTATACCAGAGACGGCTTGATTGCCTGACTCCCCCTTTACCAAACTGCCTTCATTAACATCAAATGTCGAAAGCACGCGTAGTGGCACATTATTCTTCCATGCAAATTGCACTGAAGGTAAATGTAATACTTTTGCGCCTCGGCTTGCCATCGCTTCCATTGAAGGAAAATCGATAACCGCCAATTTGCGCGCATTTTTCACTACACGTGGGTCACAAGTATAAATACCATCAACGTCGGTAAAGATTTGACACTCGTCAGCGCGCAATGCGCCCGCCAGTGCCACTGCGCTCGTATCTGAGCCACCTCGACCTAATGTGGTGATATCCCCGTTCTCATTCACACCTTGAAATCCCGCAACAATCACGATTTGGTCTTGCTCAAGCAATCCCATAATTGTCGTGGTATCAATGTGTTTAATCGTTGCGTCATTGTGTTGATTATCCGTCACAATATTCGCCTGTGCTCCGGTAAGCGAGCGCGCAGCATGACCCATTTTATTCAAAGTCATGGCTAACAGTGCCATTGACACTTGCTCACCAGCAGAGAGCAAAACATCAAGTTCTCGAGCTGTAGGTACGCTATCTATCTGTTTAGCGAGATCCATCAGTCTGTTTGTTTCGCCTGACATTGCAGACACGACAACAACAACTTGATTGCCATCATTTTTCGCCTTAATGATGTGTTCAGCGACTTGGTGGATTCTTTCAATTGAACCCACAGAGGTTCCGCCAAACTTTTGCACGATAAGGGGCTTTTTCACCAGTCTTCACCTTCCCAAGACCGAAGTCTCTTTAGAACTGCTTACATCTTAAATATTTCCTTTGAGAAAAATTATATAAGCAGTAGTTACAACAAAAACCAAGCAGCTTAAATGACTCGGTTAACTTTTGGTCAATTAAACCACTTGGTTGCTAAAAAAAATTACGCTCAATCAAAGAAACTTGATTGAGCGTAATTTTATTAGTTAAGAGCTTATAAACGCTCTTCTAGCCAAGGCTGAACTGTTTTGATTGCCTCTGGTAGTGCTGAAACATCAGTACCACCGGCTTGAGCCATGTCTGGACGACCACCGCCCTTACCACCGACTTGCTCTGCAACCATTTTAACTAGATCACCTGCTTTTACTTTACCAGTGAGATCTTTAGTCACACCAGCAATCAAGCCAACCTTGTCACCCGTTACGTTTGCAAGCAGTACAACACCAGAACCCATTTGATTCTTGATGTCATCAACCATGGTACGTAGGTTCTTGCTATCAGCACCTTCAAGGGCCGCAACTAGAACTTTTGTGCCATTTACTTCAACCGCTTTGCCCATGATGTTAGCGCTTTCTGCGGCTGCCATCTTATCTTTTAGCTTCTGCACTTCTTTCTCTAGTGCTTTTGCTTTCTGTGCAGATTCTGCCAGTTTCTCTTCGTACTTCGCATTTTGAGCTTCAATGGCGTCTAATGCCGCCTCGCCTGTTACCGCTTCAATACGACGAATACCGGCTGCAATACCGCTTTCTGATGTGATTTTGAATAGACCAATATCACCCGTGCTTGATGCGTGAATACCACCACAAAGCTCAGTAGAGAAATCGCCCATAGATAGCACGCGAACTTCGTCATCGTACTTCTCACCAAACAGTGCCATTGCGCCTTTCTTCTTAGCAGACTCAATATCCATCACGTTGGTTTCAATCGTGTGGTTACGACGGATTTGCGCGTTAACTAGGCGCTCAACTTCTTTCAACTCTGCTGCGGTTACGGCTTCTAGATGCGAGAAGTCGAAACGTAGGTTGTCTGCCTTCACCAATGAGCCTTTCTGCGTTACGTGCTCACCTAAAACTTGGCGTAGTGCTGCGTGTAGCAAGTGCGTTGCTGAGTGGTTTAGAGAGATAGCTGCTCGACGCTCTGCGTCAACGATAGTTGCTACTTCGTCGCCTTTCGCTAGAACGCCTTCTGCCATTACACCGTGGTGTGCAATTGCGTTACCGAGTTTTTGAGTGTCCTCAACGCGGAATACACCAGACTCAGTACGGATTTCACCAGCGTCACCACACTGACCGCCTGACTCTGCGTAGAATGGCGTTTCACCAAGCACGATGATGGCTTTATCGCCCGCAGATAGTGAATCTACTTCGTTGCCTTCAACAAACATCGCAGCGACTGAACTAGAACCTTTAGTACCTGTGTAACCACAGAATTCTGTTTGCGTATCAACTTTGATTGCTGCGTTATAATCTGTACCGAATTGACCAGCTTCACGCGCACGTTGACGCTGCTCTTCCATCGCTTTTTCGAAACCCTCTTCGTCGATCGCGAACTCACGCTCACGTGCAACGTCGTTAGTGAGGTCTGCTGGGAAGCCGTAAGTATCGTAAAGCTTGAATACCGTTTCGCCGTCTAGCACTTTGCCATCTAGGTTATCTAATGCTTCGTTAAGAATTACCATACCGCGCTCAAGTGTACGACCGAAGTTTTCTTCTTCGATACGCAGTACTTTTTCAACCACTGCTTGTTGACGCTTCAGCTCTTCGCCTGCTGTACCCATTACTTCTGCTAATACGCCAACAAGCTTATAGAAGAATGCACCTTGTGCACCTAGCTTGTTACCATGACGTACGGCACGACGAATGATACGACGTAGTACGTAACCACGACCTTCATTTGAAGGCATCACACCATCAACAATCAAGAATGAACATGAACGGATGTGGTCAGCAATAACGCGTAGCGATTGGTTCGATAGATCTTCATAACCAATGACTTCAGCCGCTGCTTTGATAAGAGTTTGGAATACATCGATTTCGTAGTTTGAGTGAACGCCTTGCATGATTGCAGAAATACGCTCGATACCCATACCAGTATCTACCGATGGTTTTGGTAGCGGTTCCATAGTGCCGTCTGCGTGACGGTTGAACTGCATGAATACGTTGTTCCAGATCTCGATGAAACGGTCACCATCTTCTTCAGGCGTGCCAGGACGACCACCCCAGATGTGTTCACCGTGATCGTAGAAGATTTCAGTACATGGACCACAAGGACCAGTGTCGCCCATTTGCCAGAAGTTATCAGACTCGTAAGGCTTGCCACCTTCTTTGTCACCAATACGCACGATACGATCAGCAGGCACGCCAACTTTTTTGTTCCAAATGTCGAATGCTTCGTCATCGGTTTCGTAAACGGTTACCAATAGACGATCCGCAGGCAGTTTAAGAACTTCGGTTAGGAATTCCCAAGCAAATGAAATCGCATCTTCTTTGAAGTAGTCGCCAAAGCTGAAGTTGCCTAGCATTTCAAAGAATGTGTGGTGACGAGCGGTAAAGCCAACATTTTCCAGGTCGTTATGTTTACCACCAGCACGTACACAACGTTGAGCCGTAGTCGCTCGAGTATAGGCTCGTTTTTCTAAGCCTAAGAAACAATCTTTAAATTGGTTCATACCTGCGTTTGTGAACAGCAGGGTTGGGTCGTTATGTGGAACTAACGATGAACTTTCTACGATTTGGTGTCCTTTGCTTTCAAAGAACTTGAGGAACGCGTTACGAACCTCGTCAGTGCTCATGTACATGCAGCTCTTCCTGAAAATAGTCGAGTTAGAATTTTGCCGTATTGTAGATCATGCAAACAGCTGAGACTAGTTTTCTTGAGGAAAAGAGGGAGTAGAAGAAAAAATTTGAAGCAAAACAAAAATCAGCGCAATTGGATCAACGCTAATCTTGGTCTTCAAAGGCAAGCGCATAGCTAATTTGGTCGAAACTGTAGCCTCGGTATTGTAGAAAACGGACTTGTTTTGCGTATTCTTTTTGGTCCTTGGCTTTGACGCCTTTGAATTTCTTTTCTGACGCCTGCTTAGCAAGTTCAAACCAGTCTTGCGGTTCTTCAGCCATAGCTTGCTCAATCACCGATTCCGCAACACGTTTCTGGTTTAATTCTTGGCGAATTCGACGCTCTCCATGTCCTTTGTATACATGCTGCCGAATTTGGCTCTTCGCATAACGTAAATCATCTAAATAGTTATGGTCTAAGCAAAAATTAATCGCGATTTCGATGTCTGATGCTTCATAGCCTTTCATCGACAGTTTTTGGTACAGCTCATACTGACCATGATCGCGACGGCTAAGCAGTTGGATAGCCGCCTCTTTGCTCGATAATGTTGGTGTCTGGCGCTTTTGGTACATGGTGATCCTAAAGGTATTTTTGCTGTACAGACTCTCAATGGCCTTTGTGATGATTCGATTTTTGATGTCAATAGATACAACAAAGCCCCGCATTGCAGGGCTTTATCACTTTTTAATCTGTGAAGGGATTAAAACTCTTCAGCTTGCTCAGGCGCCTCGCCTGCTTCAGGAGCTTCCGCAAGGGCTGGCGCTAACAACATTTCACGCAATTTAGTATCGATGGTTTTAGCCACTTCAGGATGCTCACGTAGGTAGTTGCACGCGTTCGCTTTACCTTGACCAATCTTATCGCCTTGATAGCTGTACCAAGCACCAGCCTTTTCAACCAGCTTGTGCTTCACGCCTAGATCTACCAGCTCACCTTCGCGGTTAAAGCCTTGACCGTACATGATTTGCGTATTGGCTTCTTTAAACGGTGCAGCAATCTTGTTCTTAACCACTTTGATGCGCGTTTCGTTACCAACGACTTCGTCACCTTCTTTGATTGCGCCAGTACGACGAATATCAAGACGAACAGAAGCGTAGAATTTAAGTGCGTTACCACCCGTGGTCGTTTCTGGGTTACCGAACATCACACCAATCTTCATACGGATTTGGTTGATGAAGATACACATACAGTTAGACTGTTTTAGGTTACCAGTTAGCTTACGCATCGCTTGAGAAAGCATACGAGCCTGTAGACCCATGTGGCTGTCGCCCATTTCGCCTTCAATTTCTGCTTTTGGTGTTAGCGCCGCAACTGAGTCAACAACCATTACGTCGATAGCGCCAGAGCGAGCTAGCGCATCACAAATCTCCAGTGCTTGCTCACCAGTGTCTGGCTGAGAAACCAAGAGCGCATCGATATCAACACCAAGTTTCTTCGCGTAGACAGGGTCCAAAGCGTGCTCTGCATCAATAAACGCACAAGTTTTACCTTCACGTTGCGCAGCAGCGATAAGCTCAAGCGTTAGTGTTGTTTTACCTGAAGATTCTGGACCGTAGACTTCTACGATACGCCCCATTGGCAGACCACCAGCACCCAAAGCGATATCAAGAGAAAGAGAGCCTGTTGAAATCGTTTCTACGTCCATTGCGCGGTTATCACCAAGGCGCATGATAGAGCCTTTACCGAATTGCTTTTCAATTTGACCTAGCGCAGCGGCGAGCGCTTTCTGTTTGTTCTCGTCCATTACTTTCTCCGATTTATTCATCTTCTTTGGGCGACGAATAGTAATTCATTTTTCTTAAGCAGCTAACCTGCTCAGCAATGAAAGTTATTATACTGTTGATTCATACAGTGTCTATACCTGTATAGAAAAAATTTAGTTCACTGCTTCTAAGGATTTGCTCCAGCCCTTATCAATTCTGGGCTAAGACAGTGTAAGAAATTCTAAATTAAATGTTGATGCAATCGAGTCAATGCATGCATCACCGCTTGTTGACGAACTTCCGCCCTGTCACCAGAAAAATGCATGGTCTCAACAAAGAACCAGTCGTGCTTATCCGCAAAAGCAAAGCAGACGGTTCCAACCGGCTTTTCATCAGTGCCTCCCCCCGGTCCAGCAACACCACTGATGGAAACCCCAATAGTGGCATTCGAGTGTTGAAGCGCACCTTGCACCATTTCAAGCACAACAGGCTCACTCACGGCACCATGTTCCTCTAAGGTTTCCACTCTCACACCCAGCATTTCCATTTTGGCTTCGTTGCTGTAAGTGACAAAAGCTCTATCTAACCAACCTGAGCTGCCTGCAATATCAGTAATAGCGGTCGCAACACCGCCACCCGTGCACGATTCTGCCGTCGTTAAAACATGACCATACTTTGCCAATAATGCGCCTAAATCTGCGCTCAATTTTGTTGTTTTTTCCATAGCCAAAATGCCCTTTGTCTCTTTTTACTTGATAGGGATTCACGTATCCTAAGCCGCTACGGAAATAAACAAAAGAACTTACCTGTGAAAGCTGAACAAAAACACACTCCGATGATGCAGCAATACCTCAAGCTAAAAGCTGAGAACCCTGAGATTTTGCTGTTCTACCGCATGGGCGATTTCTACGAACTCTTTTACGATGATGCAAAGCGAGCGTCCCAACTGCTTGATATTTCGCTAACTAAGCGCGGTTCGTCAGCTGGAGAGCCTATTCCTATGGCGGGAGTGCCATTTCACGCAGTAGAAGGCTATCTAGCAAAACTTGTTCAGCTTGGTGAATCAGTCGCAATCTGCGAACAAATTGGCGATCCAGCCACCAGCAAAGGTCCGGTAGAACGTAAAGTTGTGCGTATCGTGACACCAGGCACTGTGACGGATGAAGCATTGCTTTCTGAGCGTGTCGATAACTTAATCGCAGCAATTTACCATCACAACGGTAAGTTCGGTTATGCGACGCTGGATGTCACTTCTGGTCGCTTCCAACTGACAGAACCAGAAACCGAAGAAGCGATGACAGCCGAGCTTCAGCGTACCGCACCACGTGAGCTACTATTCCCAGAAGATTTTGAACCTGTACATTTAATGGCGAGCCGCAACGGTAACCGTCGTCGCCCAGTATGGGAATTTGAGCTTGATACGGCTAAGCAACAACTCAATCAACAGTTTGGCACTAAAGATCTGGTTGGTTTTGGCGTAGAACATGCGTCCTTAGGGTTATGTGCTGCTGGTTGTTTGATCCAGTATGTGAAAGATACGCAACGCACTGCTTTGCCTCATATTCGCTCTTTAACGTTTGATCATCAGGACCAATCCGTCATCCTTGATGCCGCTACCCGACGCAACCTGGAAATTACTCAAAATCTAGCAGGTGGAACCGATAACACACTCGCTGCGGTACTCGACCATTGTGCGACGCCGATGGGCAGCCGAATGCTGAAGCGTTGGCTACATCAGCCTATGCGTTGCATTGAAACGTTAAACAATCGTCTTGATGCGATTGGTGAGATTAAAGAACAAGCGCTGTTTGCCGATCTTCAACCAACGTTAAAACAAATTGGTGATATTGAACGTATCTTAGCACGCCTTGCACTACGCTCTGCTCGCCCTCGCGATATGGCTAGACTTCGCAATGCCATGCAGCAGCTACCAGAGCTAGAATCTGTAACCGCTTCTTTGACCCATCCATATCTAGCAAAACTGGCGCAATACGCAGCTCCGATTGACGAAGTATGTGATCTGTTAGAGCGTGCAATTAAAGAAAATCCGCCAGTTGTTATTCGTGATGGTGGTGTGATCGCTGAAGGCTATAATCCCGAGCTCGATGATTGGCGCAAATTAGCAGACGGTGCAACAGAATACCTTGAGCAGCTTGAGCGAGATGAGCGTGAACGACACGGCATCGATACGCTTAAAGTCGGCTACAACAACGTACATGGCTTCTTTATTCAAGTGAGCCGTGGCCAGAGCCATTTGGTTCCACCGCATTATGTACGTCGCCAAACACTAAAAAATGCCGAACGCTATATCATCCCAGAGCTCAAAGAGCACGAAGACAAAGTACTTAACTCGAAATCGAAAGCGCTGGCACTTGAAAAGCAGCTGTGGGAAGAACTGTTTGATCTATTGATGCCAAATCTGGAGAAGCTGCAGAATTTAGCTTCTGCTCTGTCTCAACTCGATGTACTACAAAACCTAGCAGAGCGTGCAGATTCGTTGGATTACTGCCGACCAACGCTTGTGAAAGACGCTGGCATTCACATTCAAGCGGGTCGTCACCCAGTCGTAGAGCAAGTAACAACAGAACCGTTCATCGCGAACCCAATAGAGCTTAACCCAGCACGTAAAATGTTAATCATCACCGGTCCAAACATGGGTGGTAAATCCACTTACATGCGTCAAACTGCGCTGATTGCATTGATGGCACATATCGGCTCTTATGTACCTGCAGAATCTGCACAAATTGGTTCTTTAGATCGTATATTTACTCGTATTGGAGCGTCAGATGATCTCGCATCTGGTCGTTCTACCTTCATGGTAGAAATGACGGAAACCGCTAATATTCTGCACAATGCAACTAAAAACAGTTTAGTGCTAATGGATGAAATCGGTCGCGGTACCAGTACTTACGATGGCCTCTCTTTAGCTTGGGCAAGTGCGGAATGGCTCGCAACACAAATTGGTGCGATGACACTATTTGCAACTCACTACTTCGAATTGACAGAGTTGCCAAACCAACTGCCAAACTTAGCGAACGTTCACTTGGATGCCGTAGAGCATGGAGACAGCATTGCCTTTATGCACGCAGTTCAAGAAGGTGCGGCAAGTAAGTCTTACGGCCTAGCTGTTGCGGGCTTAGCAGGTGTACCAAAAACGGTTATCAAAAATGCGCGTAACAAGCTATCTCAGCTAGAGCAACTAGGGCAAAACAGTGACGCACCACGTCCAAGTGCAGTAGATGTGGCTAACCAATTGAGTCTAATTCCAGAACCTAGCGAGATCGAACAAGCCTTATCTGGTATTGATCCTGATGATTTGACTCCACGCCAAGCACTTGAAGAGTTGTATCGTTTGAAGAAGATGCTTTAAATCGATTCACGTAAGTGAGCGCAAAGAAAAAAGGCTATGGTTCCCCATAGCCTTTTGCGTATCTAGTGAAATACGGATTATTTAATCATCTTCGACGTTAAATAAGTTTTCCATATTCAAACCTTGCTTGATTAAAACCTCACGAAGACGACGTAAACCTTCTACTTGGATTTGACGTACACGCTCACGTGTCAAACCAATCTCTCGACCAACTTCTTCAAGCGTCGAAGGCTCATAGCCTAGAAGACCAAAGCGTCGTGCAAGTACTTCTTTCTGTTTTGGATTCAACTCTTCTAACCAATGAATCAGCGATGATTTGATATCGTCATCTTGAGTCGAGACTTCTGGATCGGAGTTGTTTGCGTCGGGAATAATATCCAACAGCGCTTTTTCACCGTCACCACCGATTGGTGTGTCGACAGAGCTAATACGCTCGTTAAGGCGTAGCATTTTGCTTACATCTTCGACTGGAATATCTAACTGAGCAGCAATTTCTTCTGCGGTAGGTTCGTGATCGAGCTTCTGAGAAAGTTCACGCGCAGTACGCAGATAAATGTTCAGCTCTTTCACGACATGAATAGGTAGACGGATCGTACGAGTTTGGTTCATCAACGCACGTTCGATCGTTTGTCGGATCCATCAGGTCGCATAAGTAGAGAAGCGGAAACCACGCTCTGGATCGAACTTCTCGACCGCACGGATCAAACCAAGGTTACCTTCTTCAATCAGATCGAGTAGTGCTAGACCTCGATTACTGTATCGACGAGAGATCTTGACCACCAAACGTAGGTTACTTTCGATCATACGTTTACGTGCCGCTTCGTCGCCACGCAGGGCTCGTCGAGCATAAAGCACTTCTTCTTCGGCAGTAAGTAGAGGTGAGAAGCCAATTTCACCTAGATACAACTGAGTTGCGTCTAAGCTTTTACTGCTCGCGTCAAATTCTTCACGCGCAGCCGTTTTGCTTTCTGTGGATGATGATTTTTCGAGTTCGTTATCAATGGTCTTCACTGACGCATTGTCAAATGCAAACTCTTCAACTTTGGTTACTGTGTTGCTGATACTCATAACGCCTCCCCCTGGCGAGTTAGCAAGACATGACAACTCAATATGTCGCTAAATGATGTCGCAAGTTGTTTTTCAAAGCTTTAAGGCAAATAGCGTTTTGGATTCACCGATTTACCTTGATAGCGAATTTCAAAGTGTAGCTTGACTGATTTAGCACCGGAACTACCCATGGTGGCGATTTTCTGTCCGCTTTTTACACTTTGTCCTTCTGATACCAGCAGTTTGTCATTATGTGCATAGGCGCTTAAATAATTGTCGTTATGCTTTACTATAATTAAGTTGCCATAACCTCGTAGCGCATTGCCTGAATAAACAACGGTGCCGGCTGCGGTTGAAACGATAGGTTGACCACGCTGTCCTGCGATGTCGATACCTTTATTTCCCTGTTCTCCCGCCGAAAAGTTCTTGATTACTCTCCCTTTTGTCGGCCACAACCACTTAGAAACTTTATCACTCTTCGCCGTGGTAACTGGCGCTTTTTGCTTCACTTTTTGGTTATCTTTTGAACCAACATACTCCTTTGTTTTCGATTGTTCAACCTTCTTTGGAGGCTGTTTTTGTACGACTTTAGGCTTAGTCTCTGTAGGTTTTTGACTAGAGTTTTTACTTGAAGTTTTCGGTTTAGAGGCTGTTGATGTTTTCGTCACTGGGGCTGGTGGCGTCGTAACAACTGGAACCACAACGGGTTCAACTTTTTGGCCATATTTAGGGGCGACATATTTCGGAGCCCAAAGTTTTAGCCTCTGTCCAGGGTAGATGGTGTAAGGCTGAGTTAACTCATTGTAACGGACAAGATCATTTACATCTTTATCTGTGACATAAGCTATGAAGTAAAGTGTATCGCCTTTTTTTACCTCATAATAACTCCCTCTGTAACTTCCTCTTTCAAGGCTTGAATAGTCTTTCTTTAAGCTAGAGACAGGTGCAGGAGAATGCGCTGCACAACCAACTAGTCCTGCAGCAAACACAAAGCTAATACCAATATGACGTAATAACTTACTCACCTATCCCTAACCCTTAAGCTAAATCACCCGCAACCAGAGGTACAAATCGAACCATTTCCACAACAGTAGAGAGATATTCATCTCCCTTACGTTCAATTTTTAGTAACTGTTGCTCCTTATCTCCAACAGGAATCACCATCTTACCGCCATCTTTTAATTGTGCGAGAAGTGCTTGGGGGATCACTTCTGCAGCAGCAGTAACAATGATGGCATCGAAAGGACCACGAGCTTCCCAACCTTGCCACCCATCAGCATGCTTGGTTGAAACATTGTAGATATCCAATTGTTTCAGACGGCGTTTTGCTTCCCATTGCAACGATTTAATTCGCTCAACGGAGTATACATGGTCAACAATTTTCGCCAGTACTGCGGTTTGATAACCGGAACCCGTTCCGATTTCCAGTACGTGACTCGTTGGCTCTAGTTCGAGTAACTCGGTCATACGAGCAACAATATAAGGTTGAGAAATAGTTTGTCCCTGACCAATCGGTAACGCATTGTTATCGTAGGCTTGGTGCATCATCGCTTGAGAGACAAAGCTTTCTCGTGGTAAGCGTTGGATAGCATCCAGAACTCTTTGGTCTTTGATGCCACTGGAGATAAGAAACGCTATCAACCTGTCAGCATGTGGGTTACTCATTACTTCTCTTCCTTTAACCAACTATCCATTGCACGCAGCGATTCATGAGCAGTGAGATCAACTTGCAGAGGCGTCATTGAAACTCGACCATGTTCAATCGCATAAAAGTCGGTGCCCTCACCCGCATCTTGCTCTTTTCCTGGAGGCCCTAACCAATAAATATCATGGCCTCTCGGATCTTTCTGCTTAATCATATTCTCTGCGTGATGACGCGCACCTAAACGCGTGACTTCGATTTCATCCAGGTTTTCTGCTGGTAAGTCAGGCACGTTTACGTTCAATAACCGATTCGTTGGAATCGGAGACGCTAAATGCTGTTGCACAATTTGACGTGCAATTTTTGCGGCAGATTCGAAATGACGCTTACCCACCAGCGAAAAAGCAACCGACTGAACACCAAGGAAATGCCCTTCCATTGCTGCAGCTACCGTTCCTGAGTAAAGAACATCATCACCCAAATTTGCACCGTGGTTGATGCCTGATAAAACAAGATCGGGCAAATCATCTTTCATCAGCTCATTCAGCGCGAAATGTACACAATCTGTAGGCGTTCCTTGCACTGAATAGATATTTGGGGCAATTTCAGTTACGCGTAATGGTTGCTCTAGTGTCAGTGAGTTCGAAGCACCTGAACGGTTTCGATCGGGTGCAACAATGGTCACTTCAGCGATATCTCGCAACTCATCAGCAAGTGCATGAATCCCTTGCGCATGTACGCCATCGTCATTGCTGATTAAGACTCTTAGGGGCTTCGCGTTTAGTGAATCCTGTTCCATTAGTATTCTCTTTCTACTTCAACCTCATTAACTAACTCACGAACGATAGATGTTGCAAAAGATCCCGCATCCAGTGAGAAAGTCAGCGTAATGTTGTTACCTTCAACCGTCCAAGATAAATCTTTTGGCTTCAGCGCAATATCGCGACGGTCGTGGCGCATGCGATTACCACGAATCAGCGCCATGAGATCAGGCTCTTCATCTAAGAACGGTTGTTCTAAAGTAAGCGCATCCGCTTGAGTTGGAAGCGCATTATCACCTGCTAGGGCCGCGGTAATTGCCACTTCACCAGCAGCAAATTGTGCTTGTAGATCTGCGATATTGCTTGCATCAATCAACTGAGTGCCAGAACTTGTCTGTGCAATATCACCATCGATGAATTTATCAAACACACCACTTTCTAGACGAGCAGAAACGATACGGTTGAAGATCCACGAACGCGCCGCTGATAAATACATGCTGCGCTTATTTTGATTACGGGTACGAACGTTTTCGCGTCCCCATCGACGTGCTTCTTCAAGGTTGTTGCCATCATTGCCAAAACGCTGACTACCAAAGTAGTTTGGCACACCAACTTGTTTCACTTTTTCAAGGCGTTGCTCTACATCTTCAACGTCAGTCACTTCAGACAAAGTGACAACAAACTCGTTCCCTATTAAGTCTCCAGGACGCAGTTTTTTGTTGTGTCGATCAGTCGCTAAGATTTCAATACTCGGATATTGAGCTAGGAATGCCGAGAAGTCCGGCGTTTCCCCTTTCGGTAAATGGACACTCAGCCACTGTTCCGTCACGGCATGGCGGTCTTTAAGGCCTGCCCAGCTAACGTCTTTCGACTTTACGCCACAAGCTTTCGCCAACTCATTCGCAACAAAACTGGTATTTTCTCCAGTTTTTCGAATACGCACCATTAGGTGCTCGCCTTCGCCCGTAAAGGCAAAACCTAAATCCTCACGAACCTGAAAATGTTCTGGTTGCGCTTTGATTTTTGCCGATGCAACAGGCTTACCCGTTAGATAAGCCAATGAAGATAAAATATCTGACATGATGTTTTTCCGCTGATATCACAGCTTAGAGGAGCAAATTGCTAGTTATTGCTTAAACAGAAGTACAACGGCTTCCGTTGCAATGCCTTCTTTGCGTCCAGTAAAACCGAGACGTTCTGTCGTCGTCGCTTTTACGTTAATGTTACTAATATCGGTTTCTAGGTCTTCCGCAATCGCCGCACACATCGCGTCAATATGAGGTGCCATCTTAGGTGCTTGTGCCATGATGGTGACATCGGCATTACCAAGGCGGTAGCCTTGCTCTTTGACACGACGATAAACGTCCTTCAACAATTCGCGGCTATTTGCCCCTTTCCATTTATCGTCGGTATCCGGGAAGTGACGACCAATATCACCCGCAGCAATCGCCCCGAGTAGCGCATCAGTCAAAGCATGAAGAGCAACATCACCATCTGAGTGGGCTACTAAGCCCTGCTCGTAAGGGATAGCAACACCACCGATAATGACCGGGCCTTCACCACCAAATTTATGCACGTCAAAACCGTGACCAATTCGAATCATTTTTTATCCTTTCTTTTTTAGCCGCGCTCACGGCTCAGATAAAACTCGGCTAACGCGAGATCTTCTGGCTGAGTAATTTTTATGTTATTCGCATTACCCTGGACTAAAGCAGGCGTTTCGCCCAACCACTCTAAAGCCGATGCTTCATCCGTGATGGCTACGCCTTGTTCTAATGCGTCAGCCAGTGCTCGAGTCAGTTGTTGAGTTTTAAACATTTGTGGAGTTAATGCATGCCACAATGCTTCTCTCTCTACCGTATGACCGATATCTTGTGCTACGTTTGCTCGCTTCATTGTGTCTCTCACTGGAGATGCGAGGATGCCACCCGTTGGGTGAGCGCAGCAAACATCAATCAAACGGTCAATGTCGGATGTTAATACACATGGCCTTGCAGCGTCGTGGACCAATACCCACTCGCTTTCCAGATGTTCATTGACATAGTTTAGCCCTGAAAGTACGGAATCAGCGCGCTCTTTGCCACCCGCGACTTGAATTACATCGGGATGGTTCGCGATGGTTAACTCAGGGAAATAAGGGTCACCTTCGGTAATGGCGACAACCACTTTCGAAATTCGTGGGTGCGACAGCAACTTTTCTACAGTGTGTTCCAGCACCGCTTTTCCGTCGATCAATAAATATTGCTTAGGGCGGTCAGCCTTCATTCGACTACCGACACCGGCAGCGGGAACAATTGCGACATGCGATGAGTTCACATCCAACATTTTAATGATTTTCCTCACCTATAATGCGGTAGAAAGTCTCGCCATCTTTAACTAAACCAAGCTCATGACGCGCACGTTCTTCAATCGCATCAAGACCTTGCCTTAAGTCATCAATCTCAGCAAACATTTCATTATTGCGAGCTTGTAGCTTGCTGTTCACTTGTTGCTGAACTTCAATTTCATCTTTTACTGTGTAGTAGTCAGACACTCCGTTTTTACCAAACCATAGAGTGTATTGAAGCAAGCCAAACAGTAGCGTAAGGGCTATAACAAAGATTCGCATATCGCTGCTAACATTCTGTACCGAAAGGAATTAGATAAGGTGACATATATAGCATAAATGCGAGGTTGCCTCTAGGGGAGAAAGGGAGACTCACACGCTCCTTACAAGAAATAAGCAGCAAAATGAAACAAAGACATATGAAGCTATTCTTAGCACTCACCAAAGTAAGACCAAGAAATACAAGCCTATAGATACAAAAACACCCCGCAAAATCAGGGTATTTCAAAGCTTCAATCTAAGCGGTTAATCCAATGAAGAACTAAGCTTGAGCTTCTTTAAGACCGCTTCTTTGAAACATGGAGGAGCGTGCTCATCTAGAGCTTCCTCGATGCAGATAAATGGGTTGCTTTCTTTAGGTATGGCAAGCAACACGGCCAGAACGGTTCATCGCTCTTAAATAAAAAACGCCCCACCGAAGTGGAGCGTTTCTAGAAAGCTATTTAGCTAAACTTATTCAATTAAGAATTAAGCTTGACCTTTAACTTCTTTAAGACCGTTGAAAGGAGCTCGCTCACCTAGAGCTTCCTCGATACGGATTAGTTGGTTGTACTTAGCAACACGGTCAGAACGGCTCATAGAACCAGTTTTGATTTGACCTGCAGCAGTACCTACCGCTAGGTCAGCGATAGTTGCATCTTCAGTTTCGCCAGAACGGTGAGAGATTACTGCTGTGTAACCTGCGTCTTTAGCCATCTTGATTGCAGCTAGAGTCTCAGTTAGAGAACCGATTTGGTTGAACTTGATAAGGATAGAGTTAGCTACGCCTTTCTCGATACCTTCAGCAAGGATCTTAGTGTTAGTAACGAATAGGTCGTCACCTACTAGTTGAAGTTTGTCACCTAGTAGTTCAGTTTGGTGCTTGAAGCCATCCCAGTCAGACTCGTCTAGACCGTCTTCGATAGAAACGATTGGGAATTGGTTAGCTAGCTCAGCTAGGTAGTGGTTGAACTCTTCAGAAGTGAAAGTTTTACCTTCGCCTTTCATGTTGTAGATGCCAGCTTCTTTGTCGAAGAACTCAGATGCTGCACAGTCCATAGCTAGAGTAACGTCTTTACCTAGTTCGTAACCAGCAGCTGCAACAGCTTCTGCGATAACTTCTAGAGCTTCAGCGTTAGATTTAAGGTTAGGAGCGAAACCACCTTCGTCACCAACTGCAGTGCTGTAGCCTTTAGACTTAAGAACTTTAGCTAGGTTGTGGAATACTTCTGCACCGATACGTAGACCTTCTTTAAGAGTCTTAGCACCAACTGGTTGGATCATGAACTCTTGGATGTCAACGTTGTTGTCTGCGTGCTCACCACCGTTGATGATGTTCATCATTGGTAGAGGCATAGAGAACTGACCAGCTGTACCGTTTAGTTCAGCGATGTGCTCGTATAGAGGCATGCCTTTAGCTGCAGCAGCAGCTTTAGCGTTTGCTAGAGAAACAGCTAGGATAGCGTTAGCACCGAATTTAGATTTGTTTTCAGTGCCGTCTAGTTCGATCATTACTGCGTCGATTGCAGCTTGGTCTTTAGCGTCTTTGCCAACTAGAGCTTCAGCGATTGGGCCGTTTACAGCTTCAACTGCTTTAAGAACACCTTTACCTAGGAAACGTGCTTTGTCACCGTCACGTAGCTCAAGAGCTTCGCGAGAACCAGTAGATGCGCCAGATGGAGCTGCCGCCATACCTACGAAACCGCCTTCTAGGTGTACTTCAGCTTCTACAGTTGGGTTACCACGTGAGTCGATGATTTCACGACCTAGAACTTTAACGATCTTAGACATTAATGTTTCCTCTCGTTTCAAATATAAATGTCAATTTTAAAGGGCAGCAGCACAACCTTCGCCGCCGCCCGTATCCTTTTACTTCTCGAATTCGCCGCGTGCGTTTTGGCCCGCAGCCTTAACGAAACCTGCAAACAATGGGTGGCCATCGCGAGGAGTCGATGTGAATTCTGGGTGGAACTGAGCCGCTACAAACCATGGGTGAGCTGGGTTCTCAATCATTTCCACTAACTTCTTGTCCGCTGATAGGCCAGAAACTTTCAGACCTGCTTTTTCGATTTGCGGACGAAGCACATTATTCACTTCGTAACGGTGACGGTGACGTTCATGGATCGTCGCGCTACCGTATAGTTCACGAGCTTTCGTACCTTTCTCTAGGTGACATAGCTGTGAACCAAGACGCATCGTACCACCTAGGTCAGACTTTTCAGTACGCTCTTCTACGTTACCTGACTCGTCTACCCACTCTGTGATCAAACCTACCACAGGGTACTTAGTCTCTTTGTTAAATTCTGTTGAATGTGCACCTTCCATACCCGCAACGTTACGCGCGTATTCAATTAGTGCAACTTGCATACCCAAACAAATACCTAGGTAAGGCACATTGTTTTCACGTGCATATTGAGCCGCACGGATCTTGCCTTCAATACCACGATCGCCGAAGCCACCTGGAACTAGGATCGCGTCTAAGCCTTCTAGCAGCTCAACGCCTTTTGTTTCGATATCTTGTGAGTCTACATACTTAATTGTGACACTTAGACGGTTTTTCAAGCCAGCGTGTTTAAGCGCTTCGTTCACAGACTTGTATGCATCTGGCAATTCAGTGTATTTACCAACCATACCGATGGTTACTTCACCAGTAGGATTTGCTTCTTCGTAAATAACCTGTTCCCACTCAGAAAGGTCAGCTTCAGGAGCTGTGATGCCAAAGCGAGCACACACAAGATCATCTAGACCTTGAGACTTGATCAATTGAGGAATCTTGTAGATAGAATCTACGTCCTTCATTGAAATTACTGCTTTTTCTGGAACGTTACAGAATAGTGCGATTTTCTTACGTTCATTCGCTGGAATAACGCGGTCGCTACGGCAAACCAGGATATCTGGCTGAATACCGATAGATAGAAGTTCTTTTACAGAGTGTTGAGTTGGCTTAGTTTTCACTTCGCCCGCTGCCGCTAGGTAAGGAACAAGTGTTAGGTGCATGAACATTGCGCGCTCACGGCCTAGTTCAACGGCTAGCTGACGAATCGCTTCCATAAATGGTAGTGATTCGATATCACCAACGGTACCGCCAACTTCAACGATAGCCACATCATGGCCTTCAGAGCCAGCAATTACACGGTCTTTGATCGCGTTAGTGATGTGAGGGATAACTTGAATAGTTGCGCCTAGGTAGTCACCACGACGTTCTTTACGAAGTACGTCGGCATAAACACGACCTGCAGTGAAGTTGTTACGCTTGGTCATCTTGGTACGGATGAAACGCTCGTAGTGACCAAGGTCAAGGTCAGTCTCTGCGCCATCTTCTGTAACGAACACTTCACCGTGCTGAGTAGGGCTCATTGTGCCCGGGTCAACGTTGATGTAAGGGTCAAGCTTCATCATAGTCACTTTAAGACCACGAGCTTCTAGAATAGCCGCAAGAGATGCTGCTGCAATACCTTTACCTAGAGAGGATACAACCCCGCCAGTAACAAAAATGTAATTTGTCGTCATGTTTAACCTGAAATTGGTTGAATGAGGGAAATGGAGTGCTTCTGGACGGGAGATAAATATACCAGAAGCTCCTTACCGCCACAACGTGAAATCTATCACACCGTAATTTTTTATTTTTTGCTTCAAATCAAAGTGAGCAAAGACAAACCAAAGTCCGTTTTCGTGTTAAGAGGCAAACTGGCCTCATATTGTATATTCCGCTTATTTTCCCCTATCTAGACTCTTCTCGCTTTACTTCATCCCAGAAATCGTCGAGCTCTGATAAAGAACAATCTGTAAGCGCTTTGCCTGACTGCTGGACCTTTCCTTCAACTTGCTTAAAACGTCTCGCAAACTTTAAGTTTGCTTTACCTAGTGCGACTTCTGGGTTTTTATCAAGATGGCGTGCCAAATTGACGGTCGCAAATAGCAAATCGCCGAGTTCCAACTCCACTTTTTCTTCATCAGGCTGAACTTGTAGTGCTTCTTCCATGACTTCATCAATTTCTTCTCGCACCTTATCGACGACCGGGCCAAGAGAGTCCCAGTCAAATCCATATTTCGCACATTTTTTCTGTATCTTTGTAGCACGAGAAAGTGCTGGCAAAGAGTTTGGTATTGAGTCTAGGATACTTTCTTCCGCTTTGCCTACCTGCGCTTTTTCTTTTGCTTTTTCCGCTTCCCAGTTGGCGTTGATTTCCTCGTCCGATTCAAACTCAACATCTGAAAAAACATGCGGATGACGGCGAGTCAGTTTTTCATTCACGGTTTCGACGACATCCGAAAAGTCGAACAGCTCTTGCTCTTTCGCTAGCTGACTGTAAAAAATCACCTGAAACAACAAATCACCCAGCTCTTCTTTCAGGTTTAGCCAATCACGATTCTGAATCGCATCCACCACTTCGTAGGTTTCTTCGATGGTGTGCGGAACGATGGTGTCAAAGGTTTGTTTTAAGTCCCAAGGGCAACCGCTTTCTGGGTCACGTAACTTCGCCATGATTTGTTCTAATTGTTCAATTGGATGACTCATTTTTTGTTCCTTTAAACCTTTCTACTAAAGAAAAAGGTGAGCAGCCAAAACCACTCACCTTAAGTTATTTCATTGATCGGTTTTTACTAAACAGTTGGCTCTTTTAGCAAGGCAGCAAACTTATGAGACTCCTGAGCATGGTTCACCATGTGATGGAGCGAATAAGTGCAGCTAACGCAGATAAAAAGCCAAATGTGACGCAAAAATTAGCCGAGGCGTTTCACCGTCATGACATCCTTTATTTGTTCTACCCGTTTCGAAACACGAGAAAGCACCTCAATATTGGTGACTTCTAGGTCAAAGTCCATGATGGCAAGTTGACGTCTGTAATCGACTCGGTTCTTCATACTGGTCACTTTGATCTTTTCGTTGGCGAACAGTGTCGTAATGTCTTTGAGTAGACCACCTCGCTCCATCGCTTCAACACGGACGGTGAGGATGTATGACCCGACGAAGCCGCTGCCCCAGACAGTATCGATGATACGCTCTGGCGCGTGATGGCGCAGTTCTTCTAGCTGTTCACAGTCACTACGGTGTACTGAAATCCCGCGGCCTTGCGTGATGTAGCCACAGATATCGTCACCTGGAATTGGCTGACAGCAACGCGCTAGGTGCGTCATTAGGTTATCAACGCCTTCTACAACGACGGCGTCTTTTTTCGGTCGGCTTTGCGCTGGTGATTTGTGCTCTGCTTCTTGCAGTTTTTCCAGTGCTTGCTGGTCTTCTTCTTCTGCCGTTGGCTTGTTAACGAGCGCATTAATATGGTTAATGATTTGGTTGATACGCAAATCACCGCTACCAACACCAACGTAAAGCTCATCTGGTGTTTTGACGTTAAACCGTTTGAGAGCGTAATGCTCAGCATCTTTTAACGTTGCGCCAATTTTTGCTAACTCATGTTCAAGAATTTCACGACCCGCTTCAAGGTTCTTCTCACGGCTTTGCTTTCGGAACCAGGCGTTAATTTTGGCACGCGCGCGGCCAGAATGAACAAAGCCTAATGATGGGTTTAACCAGTCACGTGATGGGTTAGGCTCTTTCTGAGTGATAATCTCAACCTGATCCCCCATATGTAGTTTATGAGTAAACGGTACGATGCGGCCTCCGACTTTGGCGCCGATACAACGGTGTCCCACTTCGGAGTGAATATGGTAGGCAAAATCTAGCGGCGTTGCCCCCATAGGTAAATCGACAACATCGCCACGAGGCGTAAACGCATAGACGCGGTCATCAAAGACTTGGCTACGTAGCTCATCAAGCATTTCGCCAGAATCTGACATTTCTTCTTGCCAATCCAGTAGCTTACGCAGCCACGTGATCTTCTCATCATAACCGCTTCGGCTGCTTGCCCCTTCTTTATATTTCCAGTGCGCTGCAACACCCAGCTCCGACTCTTCATGCATTTGCTTGGTACGAATCTGGATCTCGATGGTTTTGCCTTCTGGCCCTAGAATTACGGTGTGGATCGATTGATAACCGTTTGGTTTAGGGTTAGCAACGTAGTCATCAAACTCGCTCGGTAGGTGCTTGTATTTGGTGTGAACTACGCCCAAAGCCGCGTAACAGTCTTGCAGTTTGTCTGCGATGATACGTACTGCTCGAACATCAAACAGCTCATCGAATGCCAAACTCTTCTTCTGCATTTTTCGCCAAATGCTGTAGATGTGCTTAGGTCGACCACTCACTTCGGCGTTAATACCTGACACTTCCATTTCGTGCGTAAGGTCTTCAACAAAGTCTTTGATGTACTGTTCACGAACGATGCGTCGCTCAGAAAGCTGCTTGGCAATTTGTTTGTAAGTTTCCGGCTGTTGGTAGCGGAAAGCGTAATCTTCAATTTCCCATTTCAGCTGACCGATGCCTAATCGGTTTGCTAGCGGCGCATAGATGTTGGCACACTCTTTTGCCGCCGCACGTCGAACCTCATCAGGCGCTTTTTTAACTTCAATAAGATTACAAATTCGCTCCGCAAGCTTGATAACCACGCAGCGGAAGTCATCCACCATGGCAAGCAGCATGCGGCGTACGTTATCTACCTGAGATGACGCCGCACTGCCTTCCATGTTGACATTGAGTTGGCCAATAGCCGCCATCTCTTCAACGCCATCGATTAATTTTATGATTTCTTTGCTGTATTTCTCTTCCAGAATTTCTCTGTTAAAAGCACCACTTGAAACCAAAGGAAACAGTTGTGCAGCCACTAAGGTGGCCTGATCCATAGACAAGGTGATCAAAATTTCGATCATTTCTCGTCCACGCCACAACAACAGTTCCGCTTGCTCGTTATCGGCTAATACCGTCTGGCAATCTCGATATACTTCGATTAAGCGTGAGGCTGTGTTTTTCTCTTGACCTAGGCTAGCCACCCAGTTTTCGAGTTCAAACTGTTCATCTTGGTTTAAATGCGCGCTTCTTACCGCAACCATCTCATCATCCTAATTATTATATTCGTGTGGTTTGACTAACACCGTCCAGGTTAGTTCTTTTACCTGCGCATAAACGCTGGCTTTATGACCACCCACCACAAATAAGGGGCCAAAGTCCTAAAGTTAGGACTTTTCAAACAATGCCATCGATTCTAGATGACTGGTATGAGGGAACATGTCCAGCATACCTAATTTAGTTAATTTATAGCCTTGCTCCATCAAGCTTTGGCTGTCCCTAGCAAGGGTAGCAGGATTACAAGAAACATAAACTACACGCTGTGCGCCAAGCTCAGAAACTTGATCGATGATCCCACTTGCCCCCGCGCGTGCTGGGTCTAACAGCACTTTATCAAACTGTTCTTCCGTCCAGACCTGCCCTTCAAAATCTTGCTCAAGGTTAGCGTGATAAAATTGCGCATTATTGATTTGGTTCAAGGATGCATTATTTGTGGCTTTTTCGACCATCTCTGCAACACCCTCGACCCCAACCACGTGCTTAGCTAACTTCGCAATCGGTAAACTGAAGTTGCCTACGCCGCAGAACAAATCTAACACTCGGTCACTCTTTTGCGGGTCTAACCACTCAACCGCTTGCTTGACCATTTTTTGGTTTACGGCTTGGTTCACTTGAATGAAATTATTTGGCGCAAAAGGAATTTTCACGCCAACTTCTTGATAGAAAGGCATATCGCCTTCAACAAGGTTTAGCAGATCTGTTGCTGGCATTAAGTACAGCGATGCACCATGACGCTTTGCCAACTCCGTTAGAGCGTTAGTTTCAACCGTTGTCAGAGCACTCAAGTGACGCAACGTAATACACGGCCCATTATCACCAAGTACCAGCTCTACATGGCCCAATTGTTCCGGCTTTTTAAACGCTTTTAGTGCTGAATAAATCTCTGGAAGCAGAACGTTCAGTTCCGGCGCCAGCACTGGGCAGTCGGTCACTTGCACGATTTGCTTACTCTGCTTTTTACGGAAACCAAAGTGCAATTGACGTGTTTTTTTATCGACAAATAAGCTCACTCGCGCACGACGACGATAGGCCAGTGAATCCCCTAATAATGGCGCATCAAGCTCGATATCATTGCCTGAAAATTTTCGCATCAGCTGACGCAGTGTTTGCTGTTTGTACGTCAATTGTTGGTCATAATCTAGATGTTGCAAATCACAGCCACCACACTCGTGGTAATGCGGACAAAATGGCTCCACGCGAGTGTCACTCGGCTTGAGAATCTTAATCAGTTTACCGCGAGCAAATTTACTTTTTTCTTCCACTAACTGCGTGACGACTTCTTCTCCCGGCAATGCGCCATCAATAAACAGCGGTTTTTTCTTTAGGTAAGCAATACCTGCGCCGTGGTGATCTAAACGCTCCACTTGCACCGCTTGATGACGAGTATTTAGTTGGGTTTTCTTTTTCGGTTGAAAGATGCGTGCCATGCTCTATGCCTGATTTATGTCTAATTGCTCTTCGGCTTCACTATTCTTGATTGCAGCCGTTGTGTGATTCGAGTGACTTGATTATGCTTACCGTTTATTAGGTGACGTCACTTCTTTGCTCAACGCCTTATCGTGCGCTTGAGAAATAATGCGTTATTTTCCCATATCCAGACTCCGATGTAATTAGATAACATGACCAGATATGGCTTACGAGCACGTGTAATTACACTGACTCTCGCTCCCACTCTCATCATTGGTTTATTACTGAGCGGCTTTTTCTCATTTAATCGCTACCAAGACCTTGAGAAACAAGTTATCACCACTGGTAACAGCATCATTGAGCCGTTAGCAATTGCCAGTGAAACTCATCTACTATCAGAAAGCCGAGAGGCGGTACGTCGCTTGATAAGCTACGCCCATCGCAAAAACTCTAAACTGGTTCGTAGTATCGCGGTGTTTGATGAACATCATGAGCTCTTCGTGACATCTAACTTTCACCCTAATTTCGAAGCCTTGATGTTCCCTAAAGATAAACCGATCCCGCAACTGGGCAATTCGGAAATCTACGAAAACTCACTGATATTGCGCGTACCTATTTTGTCCGAGGGTCACTATTTAGCTGAGCTGTCGAACGAAAGCCAAGGAACTAAAGCAATTGGTTATATTGCCGTTGAGTTAGATCTCTCCTCTTTAAGGCTGCAACAGTATCAAGAAGTGTTCTCTGCTTTTTTAGTTCTTATACTCGGTCTTGGCTTGGCAAGTGTGTTTGCTTCACGTCTGATGCACGATGTTACCCAGCCTATCACCCACATGAAGAATGTCGTTGACCGCATCCGCCGTGGTCACCTAGACGTGCGTATCGAAGGTAAAATGCATGGTGAGTTAGACCAACTGAAAAACGGTATTAACGCCATGGCGGTATCTCTATCGGAATATCACGTGGAGATGCAGCACAGTATAGACCAAGCCACATCAGACTTGCGTGAAACGCTTGAGCAGCTAGAGATTCAGAACGTTGAGTTAGATATCGCGAAGAAACGCGCGCAAGAAGCGGCCAGGGTTAAATCTGAGTTCTTGGCGAACATGTCGCACGAACTGCGTACTCCGCTCAATGGGGTTATTGGCTTTACTCGTCAAATGCTTAAAACGCAGCTTTCTAACAGCCAAACTGATTACCTACAGACGATTGAGAAATCGGCGAACAATCTACTGAACATCATCAATGACATTCTCGACTTCTCGAAACTTGAGGCGGGTAAGCTGGCGCTGGAAAACATTCCGTTTGATTTCCGAGAAAGTTTAGAAGAAGTGATTAACCTACAAGCCACAAGTGCACATGAGAAAGGGTTAGAAATCACCCTAAAAGTGGACCCTAAAATTCCACCGGGTTTAGTTGGGGACCCACTACGTATCCAGCAAATTTTGACGAACTTAGTCGGTAACTCAATCAAGTTTACCGAGCGAGGCAACATTGATGTTAGCGTTGAAATGCGCTCTCAATCAGGGGACTCCGTCGAACTGCAATTCATGGTGCGTGATACCGGCATTGGTATTTCTGAACGTCAGCAAGCGCAATTATTCCAAGCATTTAGCCAAGCGGATGCCAGCATTTCACGTCGCTACGGCGGTACTGGGTTAGGTTTGGTTATCACGCAGAAATTGGTAAGCCAGATGGGTGGTGAGATCAGCTTAACCAGCCGCCTACACCAAGGTTCGACGTTCTGGTTTACGGTGCGCTTGCACTCAACCGAAATGCCGATGAGCGAACTGATTGAAGTGGAACTTCTGACTGGCAAACAGTTGCTATTGATTGAACCAAACATGCAAGCCGCATCCGTAACCCAACAGATTCTAAGTCAAGAAGGTATCTTAGTAACCTACCGCTCTTCGCTACCGAAAAACGAAGAACAATATGACTATGTATTACTGAATTTAGCGGCAAATCAAACGCATGATGTAGACGTCATTACACCTTGGATAGAACAAGCGAAACGCATGGCTCCGAGTGTGATCCTAGGGACGCCGAGTACCGAACTGGCACTTGCCGACCAAATTATGACAGAGCATCACGTCCAATGCCTGACGAAGCCGTTGTCTCGCCGTAAACTGCTACAAAGCCTGATTAGCGAACATGTCGAATCACCACCAACATTGAGTGCTCCAATTACGCCAAGCGAAGGGGAGCGTTTACCTCTGACGGTGTTAGCGGTGGATGATAACCCAGCAAACTTGAAGCTGATTTCCGCTCTGCTTCGCGAACGAGTAGAAACCGTCACCGCCTGTAGCAATGGCCAGCAAGCGGTGAACCTTGCGACGGAGAAAAAGTACGACTTAATCTTCATGGATATCCAAATGCCACAAATGGATGGTGTGACCGCTTGTCAGCACATTAAAGAGTTGGAGTTAAATAAAGACACGCCAGTGATTGCGGTAACTGCGCATGCCATGTCGGGTGAAAGAGATCGCTTGCTCTCGGCAGGAATGGATGACTACTTGACCAAACCTATTGAAGAGCATGTGCTACAACAGGTTTTGGTTCACTGGAACCCAAATGCTTGTACAGAGAGCATTGGCAAAGTCGCCCCTTCATACGTTGATGAGCCTGAAGGGAGCGCGCCACAATCCGTTTCTTCGCCTCAACAGGATGTGATTATTGATTGGCAAGCTGCCTTAAAACAGAGCGCGAATAAAGAGGATCTCGCCAAAGACATGCTGCGCATGTTGGTTGAGTTTATCCCTGAAGTAGAAGCAGTCGTTGACCAAGCTCTGGAGCAAGAAGATATCTCCCGTGATGACCTAATTCATGTCATCCATAAGCTGCACGGCAGTAGCTCATATTGCGGAGTGCCTAGGCTGAAGTCACTCTGTGCGACGCTTGAGCAAGCACTGCGCTCAGGGATCAGTCTTGAGGAGGTTGAGCCTGAAATGTTCGAGCTGCAAGATGAAATGATTAAAGTCACAACGACTGCAAAATTATACCTTGAACAGTAATCTGCTCGAGAGACAAGAAAGCCAGAGCATCTGCTCTGGCTTTTTAGTATTTTGTTTAAGACTTACAAGCTAGGATTCAAAAATGACCGTCGCCACAGCGTAATGACGCTCATCGGAAATGGACAGGTGAATGTGGTTAACGCCCATCGCATCCGCTATTTGCTTTGCTGTGCCCGTCAATGCGAGCACTGGTTTTCCAAGCGCATCGTTCGAGATGGAAAAATCGTGAAACGTGACCCCTTTTGCGATCCCTGTTCCCAATGCTTTTGAGGCCGCTTCTTTGACCGCAAAGCGCTTAGCAAGATAGCGGCCTTGCAGCTTAAGCTGTGAAAATTTAGCCATTTCTTCTTCTGAAAGAATACGCTGAGCAAAAGGCTCACCACTACGAGCTAACGCTTTTTCAATACGCTCAATTTCTGCAATGTCGGTCCCTAACCCTATAATCGCCATCTAGATAGCCCTATTATTGGCGTGCCTCAATCATCAGTGCTTTCATGTCCGCAACCGCTTTATTCAAACCATCAAATACCGCGCGACCAATGATTGAGTGACCAATGTTGAGTTCGTAAATTTCTGGTAATGCAGCAATTGGCGCGACATTGTGATAAGTCAGTCCATGCCCGGCATTAACAATAATACCTAGGTCATGAGCATAACTCGCACCAGCGGCAATCTTCTTCAGTTCTGCTTGCTGTTCGTCTTCTGTCGTCGCATCAGCATAATGACCAGTGTGTAGCTCAATAAACGGAGCACCACACTTTTTCGCAGCTTCAATCTGTTGACGATCAGCATCAATAAAGAGTGAAACTTTAATGCCTGCATCTGTCAGCTTTTTCGTCGCAGCTTTAATTTTTTCAAGCTGCCCCACAACGTCCAAGCCACCTTCCGTCGTCAGTTCTTCACGTTTTTCAGGCACTAAGCACACAAACTCTGGTTTAGTTTGCAGCGCAATCTCAACCATTTCGTCCGTCACAGCCATCTCTAGATTCATACGCGTTTGAATGGTTTCACGCAGAATACGTACATCACGGTCCAAAATATGGCGACGGTCTTCACGTAAGTGAATTGTGATACCATCCGCGCCTGCACGCTCAGCAATTTCTGCAGCGTGAACAGGATCAGGGTATTTTGTACCACGTGCATTACGTAGAGTGGCAATATGGTCGATATTGACGCCTAAATAAATTGAGCTCATTTTCCGTTACTCCGTGCTCTGGGGGTCTGAATGAAAAATTCACGACTTTTTAAAGGTTTGCCGCCAAGATACGGCTTTAAGGCTATACGTGTAAAGCGTTTTGCCGCTTTTAGCTGCTCTTTAGTGACGAACCGCCGCTCACTGATAGCAATCAGTTCATTCCCTAAAAACGTGAGGTTATCGCGCCTAACCGAAGCTATGAAGCCTTTTTGTTCCCGGTAACGATACGTCATCTCTGGGTCGACGGGCTCGCCAGTACCTGCACAGTGCAAGAAATCTACGCCATACCCCATCGCAGATAGCAATGCTAACTCAAAACGACGCAGTGCTGGCTCAGGGTTCTCGTTGTGTGCCAACTCTGTTAACGCATGCAAATAATCATGAAATAGCGCTGGCATCGGCACTTCCGCCATCAAGATACGGCCAATCAGTTCATTGACGTACATGGCTGAGTAGAGATTAATGCCCGTTAACGGTAAACCTAGGCTTATCGGCTCAGCTTGACGCAAAGTCTTCATTGAACCTTTTCCCGACCATTTAAGTAACAGCGGAGTAAAAGGTTGCAATGCGCCTTTTAAGTTCGAACGCTTACTGCGCGCGCCTTTGGCCATTAAAGTCATTCGGCCATATTCCTCACTAAATACATCAAGGATTAAGCTCGATTCACTGTAAGGGCGGCGATGTAAAACAAAACAGCGCTGTAAACCTTCGGAAGACAGATTACTCATCTAAGTCATTGTGCCTAAAAAGTGTGAAATAAAAAATAAGGAGCCGAGCGGCTCCTTATTTTAATCGATACTAATTTTTCATCGATGTTGGAGCGAAGCATCTTCGCAGCCAAGATTATAAGTCGTCGATATAACCCAACGAGCGCAGTGCTCGTTCGTCGTCTGCCCAGCCAGATTTCACTTTTACCCAGGTTTCTAGGTAAACCTTACGACCGAACAACTCTTCCATATCTAAACGCGCTTCACGACCAATGGTCTTGATCTTCTCGCCACCTTTACCAATCACCATTTTCTTCTGGCCATTACGCTCAACAAGAATCAAGGCATTGATATGGAAACCGTCGGTTTCTGGGTTGTAATCAAAACGTTCAATCTCGACCGTTACCGAGTATGGCAATTCTTCACCCGTGAAACGCATTAACTTTTCACGCACAATTTCAGATGCCATAAAACGCTGGGAGCGATCAGTCACGTATTCTTCTGGGAAGTGGTGCGTTGCTTTAGGTAAGTGATTACGCACGTGCTTACGCAGTACATCAATGTTCTTCCCTTGCTTCGCAGAGATTGGCACAACGTCAACGAAGTCCATCTTCTTAGACATCTCCGCCATGTGCAGCATCACTTCGTTACGATCTTGCACGTTGTCGACTTTATTGACACAAAGCACAACTGGGAAGTTCGATTTTTGAAGCTTAGTTAGCACCATCTCATCGTCTTTGGTCCAATGCGTACCATCGACTAAGAAGAACACTAGGTTTACATCACTTAGAGATGAGTTAGCCGCACGGTTCATCAGGCGGTTAATCGCACGCTTTTCTTCAATGTGAAGTCCTGGCGTGTCAACGTAAATCGCTTGGTAATCGCCGTCCGTGTCCACGCCCATAATGCGGTGGCGTGTTGTTTGTGGCTTACGTGAGGTGATCGAAATCTTCTGACCCAAGATTTTGTTCAGAAGTGTCGACTTACCTACGTTTGGGCGACCAACAATAGCAATAAAGCCACAGTGCTGGTTTTCTGGCGAGCTTGGCTCACCTTGTGATGCGAAAAACGCATCGATATCGAATTCGTTATCAGCCATTTGTTAATTGCTCAAGTGCTGTTTCAGCAGCCGCTTGTTCTGCCTTGCGGCGGCTGGTGCCTTTCCCGATTACAGGCTTGTCCACACCTGCTACTTCACACTCAACCGTAAACTCTTGGTTGTGCGCTTCACCTTTAATATTAGTCACTGTGTACACAGGCAGCGGTTTTCTTCTGCCTTGTAGGAACTCTTGTAGGCGAGTTTTCGGATCTTTTTGTGAGACGCCAGGTTTAATGGCTTCAAGGCGTGAGTTGTACCAACTCAGTACAATGCCTCGCACAACTTCAAGATCGCTGTCTAGGTAAATTGCGCCAATAATGGCTTCAACCGCATCGGCTAAAATAGAGTCTCGGCGAAAACCGCCACTCTTCAATTCACCTGGACCTAATTTTAAATAATCTCCTAGATCGAATTCACGACCCAGTTCCGCCAATGTATGTCCGCGAACCAAAGTAGCACGCATACGGCTCATGTCACCCTCGTTCACTTTCGGGAAACGATGGTACAGATCATCAGCGATGACAAAACTTAAAATTGAATCGCCCAGAAACTCAAGACGTTCATTATGCTTACTGTTGGCGCTGCGGTGAGTCAGCGCCAAGTTGATAAGCCCGGCATCTTGAAACTGGTAGCCGAGCTTTCTCTCTAGTTTATCAATTGGAGAATTCATACTCTCTCGATATAAAATGGTTAGTGAATACCACCGATGCGGTTAAAACGCACACCAGTTGGAATCCATGAAGGTAGAACGCTATCTGCGCCACGCTCAAACTCGAAGCTGATCCAAATGGCGACAGCTTTGCCGACTAAGTTTGCTTCAGGAACGAAGCCCCAATAACGGCTGTCAGCACTGTTGTCACGGTTATCACCCATCACAAAGTACTGACCTTGTGGTACAACCCACTCTGTCGTGCCGCTACGTGGGAAGTATTGCTCCACACGGTTACGAACAAGAGGGTTAACCAAAATATTGTGCTCCACGTTACCCAATTTTTCATCCAGTTGGATCATTGGAATACCGTTCGAACTAAACTGACTTTCTTCAACATTGCTCAGTTTAACTGGTTTACACGCCGATTCACCTTGGCTTTGCACGCAAAGCTGCTTATCACTTGAATAACGCACGATATCACCAGGCAAACCAACAACACGCTTAATGTAATCCACACTTGGTTGTGGCGGGTATTTGAATACCACGATATCACCACGCTCAGGTTTACCTGTTTCAACTAACTGCGTGCGCCATACCGGATCTTTCAAGCCATAGGCGTATTTTTCTACCAAGATAAAGTCACCCACCAACAAAGTCGGCATCATTGAGCCTGATGGAATTTGAAATGGTTCGTAGATAAAAGAACGCAATACTAAAACGAACGCAATCACAGGAAAAATTGAGACGCTATTTTCAACCCACCAAGGCTGACGCTCAACTTTTTGCAAGGTCACTGCATCCAAACCATTAGACGTCTGAGCTTGAATCTCAGCCAGTTTTTCCTGACGCTTTTTCGCGAAAACCAGCTTTTCCAGTAGCCAAACCACGCCAGTTACCAAAGTCGCAATAACCAACATCAGTGAGAATGTATTCGCCATTAAATTCCCTTATCTAAAAATACGAAAGTGAAAGAGCCGAAACCCTTTCACTTATTTTAATATCTAACGTCTTAAGACCGACAAGTGTGAGACAAAGTTCAACTTTAGTCTTTACCTACGTGAAGGATGGCTAGGAACGCTTCTTGAGGCAGCTCAACGTTACCGATCTGCTTCATGCGCTTCTTACCTTCTTTCTGTTTCTTCAGAAGTTTCTTCTTACGACTTACGTCACCGCCGTAACATTTCGCGATTACGTTCTTACGCAGCTGTTTTACAGTTGAACGTGCGATAATGTGGTTACCAATCGCTGCTTGGATTGCGATATCAAACATTTGGCGAGGGATAAATTCTTTCATCTTCTCTACCAGCTGACGACCGCGAGTCTGAGACTGGTCTTTGTGTGTGATCATCGCCAATGCATCAACGGTGTCACCGTTCAGAAGAACGTCTACACGTACCATATTCGAAGCTTCAAAACGCTGGAAGTTGTAATCCAAAGACGCATAACCACGAGATGTCGATTTCAGACGGTCGAAGAAATCCAGTACCACTTCTGCCATTGGAATATCGTAAGTCACGGCAACCTGGTTACCGTGGTAAACCATATCGACCTGAGTACCACGCTTTTCAACACACAGCGTGATCACGTTACCTAGGTACTCTGAAGGTACCAGGATATTACAACGAGCGATCGGTTCACGAATTTCTTCAATATCATTGATCGCTGGCAGTTTGGCAGGGCTATCAACGTACAGCAGTTCACCATCGGTCTTTTCAACTTCGTAAACTACCGTTGGTGCCGTGGTGATAAGATCTAAGTCGTATTCACGCTCTAGACGCTCTTGGATGATTTCCATGTGCAGCATGCCAAGGAAACCACAACGGAAACCAAAGCCAAGTGCCGCGGAGTTTTCTGGCTCGTAGAATAGCGATGCATCGTTTAGGCTTAATTTGCCCAGCGCATCACGGAAGTTCTCGTAATCGTCAGAAGATACCGGGAACAGACCTGCGTAAACCTGAGGTTTTACTTTCTTAAAACCTGGTAGCGGTTTTTCACAGCCGTTCTTAGCCATAGTCAGCGTATCACCAACTGGTGCACCAAGGATGTCTTTAATACCACAAACCACCCAACCTACTTCACCAGTACGAAGGATATCGGTATCTACTTGTTTTGGCGTAAAAATACCAAGACGGTCTACACCCCAAACTTGGCCCGTACTCATCACTTTGATCTTGTCGTTCTTCTTCAGTTCGCCGTTTTTAATACGTACTAGAGAAACAACGCCAAGATAGTTATCAAACCATGAGTCAATGATCAGCGCTTGTAGTGGCGCATCTGGATCACCTTCCGGTGCTGGAATCGCTGACACAATGTTCTCTAGAACGTCATCAACACCGATGCCTGTCTTCGCAGAACAGCGGGTTGCTTCCATTGCATCGATACCAACGATTTCTTCAATTTCTTCCGCTACACGCTCAGGATCGGCTGCTGGTAGGTCAATCTTGTTCAAGATTGGCACAACCTCTAGATCCATCTCAATCGCGGTGTAACAGTTAGCCAGTGTTTGAGCCTCAACACCTTGACCCGCATCTACAACCAATAACGCACCTTCACAAGCCGCTAGAGAACGTGATACTTCATATGCAAAGTCAACGTGCCCCGGAGTATCGATGAAGTTCAGCTGATACGTTTCACCGTTTTTAGCGGTGTAGTTTAGCGTCACACTCTGAGATTTAATGGTGATACCACGCTCACGTTCAAGATCCATAGAATCCAGAACCTGTGCGGCCATTTCACGATCGGTTAACCCGCCACAAACTTGGATTAGACGGTCTGATAGGGTCGACTTACCATGGTCGATGTGGGCGATAATCGAAAAGTTACGAATGTGCTTCATAGATTTAGGGTGACTAACTCTTTACAAATAGGGACAGTAAGAAACGCCATCTACTGACGGCATTTCAATCAAGTTGGCAGATTCTACCGAATTTCGTTAACGGGCGCACGTAATTTAAAGTACATACCCAAATAACCTTTAGTGGAGGGGGGACGGCGCTTACTGGATTGGCTCTCCAAGTACCCGAACAAGGGTAACTTGGCGCTTAGATTCATCCTCTAACGGACGAGAAACACGTTTTGCGATCCACATTCCACCAGCTGCAAATAGTACTGATGCCAATATGATGATACCTTCCCCGCCCGCGGTCAGCGGCGCTAATAGGAAGTGACCAAACATCGCACCGATAATCAAACCAAACAACGGCAGTAAATAAACCGCCATTGCTGATTTTATCAGGCTCGACTCAGGAAAGCCTATCTCGACGACTTGACCTATCTTCACTGATTTATCCGTGCGCAGGTGCCAAGATAAACTCTTGTTACCAATGGCTTTAGTCACAACGCCCGTTCCACAGCTTTTCTGTGAAGAGCAACTACTGCAACTGGTCTGCTGTTCGCAGCTTAAATCAATTTCGTATTGTTTACCGCGACGATGTACGTCTGTCACAGTAGCCAACGCGGTCATCATTGTTGTTTACTCTTTGTTACATTAAATGTGACAGATTGGGCGATACGTTGTGCTGTGGTCGGCGGAATGTCTCCTACAACGGAGATTTCATGTTGACCGCTCACAAAACTGTGTAGCGTTCTTCTGCCTTGGCGAACCAACTGCCCTTTTAACGAATGCTCATCTTTGTTTGCTACGTAAACAGAGAAGCTAAATAGACCGTCAGAGTACAGCTGACTCTCCACCATTTGATTGGTAACAGCCATGCGGTAGCGGTTCAGCTCGTTCGGTTCGAAACCTTCAGGGATCCAACCTACCTGCCAATTGCTGGTTCCAATATCGCCTTTTGGCATGGTGAGAACAGCTGGTAATTGAACATCTTGTAGGCCACTCATTAACTCTGCGATTTTTGGATTCACCGTGTAAGAAATAGTGCGATATTGTTCAAGCATCTCACCATCACGGTCCACAAGGTCGGCACGTAACGGCAATTTACTCTTTTCATCGATCCATAGTACGTATGAATAGCGCAGACCGTCTTTAGGGACGACACGCAGCACTTGTGTTGCTACACCTGCTTCACGAGCTCTACCCACTTTTACATAGTCGTAATACAAGTTTAGCTCATCGATATTGGTGTTGAGCATAGGCATGGTCGGAGCGACCATTTTACCTGACTCGATGGTGAATGGTTCTAAACCCGTTTCGATATAGCTTACTTCTGTGCCACGACGAATCACTTCGCGCACAGGGCCACTTAAATAGACAAGATGAGCATATTGATCGTCACCATGCGTCGCATGACGATACAGCAACGGCTCAATGCTGTTCTTTTTGATAAGGATATAAGAGAGTTCGTAACTTAAATTCTTACTCGCCTCGCTCATTTGATGCAATAAAGCCTCCGCTGGCTTATCACCAGCAAAGGCTTGAGAAGACATCATACTGAACAGAGCGCAAGCGCTGATCAGAAATTTTTTCATTCAATATCCGGATTCAGATTTGCATCTTGTTGAGATGCATCACTGTTAATTCGTAATTGCAATTCGTAGTCTCGCAGCATAGCATGAACACGCTTACGTTGCTCTTGCATATTTGCTTCACCTACAGAACGCTCAACAGACTCACGAGTTAAACTCACAGGCTCTGCGCTGCCAGCAAACGGAACTGTCTGCAACACAGGTAATTGGTCTGTTTGCGGCGACATTGAATCGCTACCACCGTACTGCTGTACACCTAAAATAACGACAAGCGATACACATGCAGCAACAGCAACTTGACCAAACTGTGTCAACCAACCTGGCAACTGACGTTTTGCTTTTTGCGGTTCTGGTTGCGACTCTTTTGGCGTATCAGCGATTGAGATAACATTTGCACTGTGCGCATCAAACGCACGGTGTGCAGGTTCATCTTCTAACGCTAACGCCACGCTTTCAGCAATATTCCACTCAGGTTTTGCTGGCGCTTCGCCTCGCATCACATCACCTATCAGGTGATAGTTCTGCCAAGCATCACGGCTCTCTTGGTCTTGCTCTAACTCTTGAATTAAAGCCTTATCGACCAATTCTCCATCCATGAGAGCTGAAAGTTTTTCTTTGTCAGCCATTATTTTCACCATAGTTATTACTTGTACTAGCGTTGCAAAAGAGGTCTGATTTTCTTTTCCACCGCCTCACGAGCACGGAAGATACGCGATCGTACCGTTCCTACCGGGCAATCCATCACTTCTGCAATTTCTTCATAACTCAAGCCATCGAGCTCTCGTAATGTCATTGCGGTTTTTAAATCTTCAGGTAAAGCTTCGATTGCACTGAACACCACCCGTTGCAATTCTTTGGACAACGTTAAGTTCTCAGGGTTCGATATTTCTTTAAGTGCACTACCTGTTTCGTAAAATTCAGCATCTTCAGCATCGACATCTGTCGCTGGAGGTCTACGCCCTTGAGCAACAATGTGATTTTTCGCAGTATTCACTGCAATGCGATACAGCCACGTATAAAACGCACTCTCCCCACGAAAGCTGGGAATAGCTCGGTAAGCTTTAATAAACGCTTCTTGTGCTACATCTGGTACATCGCCAGGATTACTAACGTATCTGGAAATAAGATTACATACCTTGTTCTGGTACTTCGTTACCAGCAGGTTGAATGCTTGCTTATCGCCATTCTGAACTCGCTCAATCAATACTTGATCGGTCAGCTGCTCGTTCATTCGAGCGGATACTCCTATTTGTTATGCCCCTACTCTTCTCAGATATGGGTACTAATTATGCAAAACGTAGTATTGACACCACTGCTTACTTGAGCACTATTGTGACCCTAACGTGAATGAGAAAGTTCCATGGTTTCTCAAGTTTTTTGTCATTGTTTTTTCACAGTGTGATGTCTATACCCAAATGACCACCGTTGCCTCACTTTAGTCTAAGTTTGACAAGCGAGCATCTTGAGGGGAATTGGGTATAATGAATGATCTCTGTCCCAGATTGTGCTGGGTCGAGCATGGAAAAGCAATGGCATTGACAAACTATTACTTTTCATTTGCATGGCTAATGGCTATCTGAACACCGCGTTACAAATATAACTTAGGAAGCATGCTCATGCTCTGCATGAAAAAGAAGAGTGGCTCAGTCACCGCAGTAACACGGATGTCGATAGGTCTCCCAACTTAGCCCTTAGCGACAGGTGTCGCGATAATGGAATGCACATGGTGTGCAAATAATACACAAGGTGACTTTGTTACCTTAGCTTGGGATTATAAAAGTTATATGAACACAAATCGTGAACATGAGTGTGATGTGTTAGTGGTAGGGAGTGGCGCGGCTGGTTTGTCGTTGGCTTTGCGCGTTGCTAACCACTGTAAAGTGATGGTGCTGAGTAAAGGGCCACGCAGCGAAGGGGCGACCTATTATGCCCAGGGTGGTATTGCTGCTGTATTTGATGAGTCAGACACCATTGAGTCACACGTTGAAGATACACAAATCGCCGGCGATGGTATTTGTGACGAAGATACTGTGAGGTTCATTGCTGAACATTCAAAAGAGTGCGTACAGTGGTTGATCGACGGTGGTGTCCCATTTGATCGTGAAGAGGATGACTCTGACGATGAGCCTCGTTACCACTTAACTCGTGAAGGTGGCCATAGCCGTCGTCGTATTCTTCACGCGGCAGATGCAACAGGTATGGCGATGCAAACCTCTCTGCAAGATAACGCTCACAACCATCCAAACATTCATGTTCTCGAACGTCACAATGCTCTGGACTTAATCACCGAAGACAAAATTGGCGGTGATAAAAACAAAGTTATCGGTGCTTATATTTGGAACCGCAACGAAGAGCATGTCGAAACCGTGCGAGCCAAATTTGTGGTTCTCGCTACAGGTGGCGCTTCAAAAGTTTATCAATACACCTCTAACCCAGATGTTTCGTCTGGTGATGGTATTGCCATTGCTTGGCGTGCAGGGTGTCGTGTGGCAAATATGGAGTTTAACCAGTTCCACCCGACGTGTTTATATCACCCAGAAGCACGTAACTTCTTGTTGACCGAAGCGTTACGTGGTGAAGGTGCTTACCTGCGTCGTCCCGATGGTTCTCGCTTTATGCCAGATTTCGATGAGCGTAAAGAGCTTGCTCCGCGTGACGTCGTGGCTCGTGCTATCGACTTCGAAATGAAGCGTTTGGGTGCCGACTGTATGTACCTCGACATCAGTCACAAACCTGCGGACTTTATTACTAAGCACTTCCCAACCATTTACTCACGTTTGATGGACTTGGGCATTGATATGACCAAAGAGCCAATCCCAATCGTACCTGCTGCGCACTACACTTGTGGCGGTGTCATGGTGGATAGAAATGGCTGCACCGATCTTAAAAACTTGTATGCAATTGGCGAAGTCAGCTATACAGGGCTGCATGGTGCTAACCGCATGGCATCAAATTCACTTCTCGAATGCGTGGTTTATGCTTGGTCTGCGGCGAAAGATATTCTAAAACATCACACTAACGTGGAGCTTCCTTCACAGGTGCCATGTTGGGATGAAAGTAAAGTGACCAACAGTGATGAAGAAGTGATCATTCAGCACAACTGGCACGAGCTTCGTCTGTTTATGTGGGACTACATGGGCATTGTACGAACTGACAAGCGTTTAGAACGCGCCTTGCGCCGTATCCAACTGTTGCAACAAGAAACGCATGAGTACTACAGCAACTTCCGTGTATCGAACAACTTATTAGAACTGCGTAACCTTTTACAAGTAGCAGAGCTGATGGTTCGTTGTGCGATGCAGCGTAAAGAGAGTCGAGGTTTGCACTACACGCTTGATTATCCGAACCAACTGGAAAACAGCGGACCAACGATTTTGGTTCCAGCTAAACAGCTTTAATTCGACAAAATAAACTATTACATCAACAGGGAGCATTGGCTCCCTGTTTCATTTCCCACTGGCGTAATACCAAAGATAATTGACGGTAATGCTGATCGTCACAGCTATCACGCCAAATCGTGACGCTACGGCCAGACTCCAATCGAAATGTTATCTTGAATGGCAATGTCGATGTATCGATTCGTTGTAACTGATCCTTTTCAGACTCAAGAGCCGCCGAACATTCACTATACTCAAGGGCCTCAAACCTAACCGAGCCATCGCAATGCACATACCAATAACCCTGACTTGTCGGTTTAACAAAGCCTTGGCTCAATAGTGCCTTAACAATCATTAATAACAAATAAATCGATAATACGAGAGGGATGCTAGAGAGGGTAACGGCCCAAGTCATCAGTAAGAAAAGTATTACATTGAGAACTCGGGCAGTCAGAGAGGGAGAAGCGGTAAAATTAACGAACTTTGCTGAGGTTATGGGCGACAATTTTATCAACCATTGCAGCATGACCTAAGTTTTCGCTGCGGCCATGCCCCATTATCCAAGTAAACAGATCAGGATCATCGCATTCAAGTAAAGAAACAAAGTCACGCTGCTCTTGTTCACTCAGAGTATCAAAGCACTCTTCAAAAAACGGCATAATTACTACGTCAAGCTCAAGCATGCCTCGACGACAAGCCCATTTAATACGCGCTTTTTCTTCCGGAGTGTACATTCACTATTCCTTCATAGATGTCTTGTTGTTAGTGCGGAGTGTAACAAGGGATGTGCTACGTCACTAGTGTGCGGGTCACAATACGATAGTGAAAGCAGACAAATGTTGATTCGTAAATCGCTCCCCTAGTATCTCAAGGTTATTTGGGTATAACATAGCGGAAAAATATCTTCAAAAGGCATTGTAATTATGGAATGGCAAACTCGTTTTTCAGCACTACCTCTCTCAACTCAAGACGCACTTCCAGAGTTATCTATCTCGCTGCTGGACAATTTCGGCATGATCACCATGGTCGGTGACGATAAAAAATCATACTTACAAGGTCAGGTTACCTGCGATGTCGTTTCTTTAGAACAAGACCAATCAACGTTAGGCGCACATTGTGATGCGAAAGGTAAAGTGTGGAGTGTGTTCCGCCTTTTCCATCACCACGATGGCTACGGCATGATCCAACCAAAATCGGCGATTGACGTAGAACTTAGCGAAATAAAAAAATACGCCATTTTCTCTAAAGTAACGATTGAAGCTTCTGATGAAGTTATCTTAGGTGTTGCCGGCGTCAAAGCCGACGAGCTTATTTCTTCAATGAGCAAAACGACTGGCAGCGTTCGTCCTGTTGAAGGCGGCACCGCGGTACAAGTTTCACAAAGCCGCTGGCTACTGATATTAAGTGCGTCAGCTGCGCAACAAGTCGTTGAAAATACAGATGCTGCCCTTACGACAAATGAGCTTTGGAATCGTTTCGACATTGAAGCTGGTTTACCATTTGTCTCTGCATCCGCGCAGAATGCTCACATTCCACAAGCACTCAACGTGCAAGCTTTAGGAGGCATTAGCTTCACAAAGGGCTGCTACACAGGACAAGAAACGGTAGCACGAGCTAAGTATCGCGGTACAAATAAACGTGCGATGTACATCGTAAAAGGGGCAACTTCTGCTCCATTTAGTGACGAGCCAATTGAGCTCGAACGCAGCGTGGGTGAAAACTGGCGTTCAGTGGGTGCTTTATTAAACCACTACCAGTTCAGCGACAATCAAGCGATTGGCCTGATCGTACTGCCCAATAATCTCGATGAAGACACTCGTCTTCGTTTGGTTGCTCAACCAGAATGTGAATGGACAATCGAATCACTGCCTTACAGCCTTGATGATGAGTAATACAATCAATACTCCTTTGATGCAATTTCTCACAGACCAACACATTCCGTTTCGTCTGTTACCGCATCAAAGACCAGCAACCACTATTGAGGATGCCGCGCAACAACGCGGCATTCGCCCTTCTCAAATGGTAAAAGCGATCTTGCTACGAGACATGGGTAATCAATATGCTCTCGCCTGTGCTCCAGGTGATCGTAGTGTCGATCCCAAAAAAGTGCGCTCGTTACTGCAATGCCGCCGGATGACTTGCGTTGATCAAGCCGACGTTGAGGCCATCACAGGTTACAAAATTGGTACTGTCACTCCACTATTACTCAAACGACACATGCCGATCGTGTTCGATCCTAGCTTACTAGAAGAACAGGAAGTCACGATCAGCAGTGGCGATCGCATGGCTGGACTGGCGCTTTCTATCCAAGATCTGATCCAATTGTGTCAGCCGACCGTAGCTGAGATATGTCGTTAGTCGTCTAAAAATAATGTAATAGCACGTAGTTTTTCTATCACCACGTGATCTCGCTCATATCTATAAAAATAGACGAGAGAATTTTTAATCACATATAAAACATAAATAGTCACAAAGATAAAACTCGTATATGCTGAATTTGTTGGTTAAGTTTCAAACAAGCACTTAACCAACATAAAGTGAATCAGCTGACTGAATGACAGTATTCATGCCGTCAGCTGTCCACTTTTGTGTAATGCATCTGTGACTATTCGCCCGCTGAAGCGGGCTTTTTTTGTACGGAACTTTTTTCTCTTCCTCTTTCTCTAACCGTTAGGACGTAAAGTTTGTTCTGTTGGATACCACCTTAATAGAAACAATTAGCAAACAATCATTTTCGTTCTATTCTTAATTCTGTAACAAAACTATTGCTTAATGCGTCACGTGAAAAGGAGTGTATTGTCGTAAGGGTTCCTTGAACGGTGATTTTTTGGGGTAATCCTCACGCTATTTAAGAGATGACACTGTCAAATTGTCTAAGACAACACAAATCTCTGACGCAACACCCTACATCTGTATTTAATACTATGGCTGTCACAATAATTTTCGCGTCCAAAACGTAGAATACCTAGGCTAGGTTAGATAAAAGGAAAGTAAATATGAGACTGTTTAAGCGCTATACACCAAGTATGATTGCTAAACATATAAGTCGTCTTTTTAAAGGAAGAATTTATATTTACGGGGTCGGTAGATTCGAGTTTGATAACGGCAAGTTAATACTGCCGGAGAAAGCAGAGCAACGCCATTTCCGAGCGGTCAAAGAGATCAACCAAGAAATAATGAAACTCCGATGCGCATATGCTTAGCAAAACGTTGATAAAACAAAGGCTGGATTAACCAGCCTTTTGTGTATTTGAAGTTCGCTTTACACCTACTGACGTGCCAGATCCGGCAGATGACCTTTTAGACCAAGCGCACGCTTCATGATCTCATCTTTCGCTCCCGGCAGTTGACCCGCTAAACTCAAACCAATGCCACGAACCAGCTTCTTGGCAGGATTCTCTCCAGAGAACAGGTCTCGGAATCCTTGCATTGCAGCGATCATCTTTGCTGCTTCCGCTTTGCGCCAACGCTCATAACCTCTTAGATTGCGTTTGCTGCCAATATCTTGGCCTTGCTTCCATAGCGCTAACACCTCTTGAGCGAGGCTGGCTGCATCTAATAAACCTAAATTTACCCCCTGGCCCGCTAGAGGATGAATGGTATGCGCTGCATCACCAACCAATGCGACTCGCTCCACAACAAAATCTCGCGCATAACGCATTTTCAGAGGAAACGCGGCACGCTCTCCCACGACTTCACATAGACCAAGTCGTGTATCAAATTCGCTCGTCAATGCTTTGTTGAAATCATGCTCACTCATTGCCAATAGCTGCTCTGCACGATTTGGCTCAGTGGACCAAACAATAGAGCACATATCTGGTTGCGACATTGGCAAAAACGCCAATGGCCCTTGAGGAGTAAAAATCTGTCGTGCAATGCTATTGTGCGGAGCAGCGGTTTTAACATTCGCGACCAGAGCATGATGCCCATAATCCCAATGCGTTAACGGAATATCCATTTGATGACGAAGCCACGAGTTTGCCCCATCGGCTCCGACCACTAACTTAGCCGTCATGGCTTGACCATTGTCGAGCGTCAACCAACTTTCTTGTTCGCCCACCGCTAAGGTCGCGCAACGTGCAGGCATAAACATAGTGACGTTATCGAGCTTTTGGACTTGTTCGAGCAGTGCAAGTTGAATCACTCGATTCTCAACAATATGCCCTAAATCAGGTTGTGCCATGCTTTGTGCATTGAACTCAATACTAGCGAAGCTATCTTGCTCCCACACTTCCATACCGTAGTATGGTGAAGCTCGGCGTTGCTCTATCCCCTGCCAAGCGCCAAGCTTACGCAAGATAGTCTCACTAGAACGGCTCAACGCAGACACACGCACATCAGGTAACTCTTTCAACGACTCATCTGGCACCTTGCCTTCTATTACGGCGACACGCAGATCGCTGTCCTTGAACGCGGCAGCAAGTGCCAACCCAACCATCCCTCCGCCGATGATGGCGATATCTACACTTTGCATCATTGCTTTTTATTACCTAATTCAGTGCGGCCGTTCATCGTTTTACCAAACCAAGCGTATGGCGCAGTAGCGGCTGCTTAAAAATAGAAAGGTTATCCATCGCTGCTAAGGCTGTATTTCGCCCAATTCGCATCGCGGGTAAATCATTTGAAAAAATATGCACTAAGGCACTGGTTAGCCAGATCGTTTCGCTTCGGTCTGCCTCTCTACGCAGACTAAAGCGCATCAAGCCTTGATAAAGACCAACATCATCGCTTTGCTGCACGATTTCTTCTGCTAGCGAGACAACGTCGCGAATACCAAGATTAAAACCTTGTCCAGCTATCGGATGCAGCGTTTGCGCCGCATTCCCAACAATCGCAAAACGATGAGAGATATTTTGCTTTCGATGGCGAAGAAGCAATGGGTAACTCGCACGTCGTCCCACTTTTTTCATCGCGCCCAAACGCCAGCCAAAATCTTGTTGTAAACGTTGGAGAAATGCTTGGTCAGATAACTCAAGAACTGCTTGGGCTTCCTCAGGGTGCAGACACCAAACTAAGGACATTCTATTGTCACTCATTGGCAATAAAGCAACAGGGCCATTTTCAGTAAAACGTTCAAAGGCTCTACCCTGATGAGGTTCTTGAGTCACAATATTGGCAATGACAGCCACTTGTTCAAAATCTTGCTCAGAAAGCTCTAAACCAATTTTCTGACAGCAGGTTGAAACAGCACCATCGGCTGCCACCAACAGTTTTGCGTCAAGCTGCTCACCGCTTTTCAACGTAATATGGGTACAGTCTTGCTCGCGCTCGATATCGGTAACAGAGTCAGGGCAAAACAGCGTTATGGATGCGCTGCTATCTAATAATTCTTGATATACGCGACCAACATCGGCTAATTCGACAACATACCCTAGTGCTTCAACGCCAATCTCTTGCTTGGTAATTTCCGTCATCCCAGCATGAGAGCGGTCAGAAACGTGGATATGTTCAATAGGTGTGACAAACGGTTCTAATGAAGTCCAGAGCTGTAGTTGACGCAACAGATTGACAGTACCGTAAGACAATGCGATTGAGCGAGAGTCAAAACCAGGGTGCATATCTGACTGCGCTTTAAAAGGCTCAACGACGGCAATGCGGAGCTTTCCCTGGGACAAATGGTCAATCGCCAATGCTAACGTTGCACCAGCCATGGCACCACCAGCAATGACTACATCATATTGCTTCATGCTAACCTCTGGACCATCTACGATTAATGAATAGTAGGCTTTTTATCGCTACTTTCAGGGCGAACACCAAACTCAGCATGAATCGTTAGTACGCAAGCTTTGATGTGTTCAATCACTTGTTCTAGCAATTGCGCTTGTTCACCGAGGTCGTCATCTTCATCAATGCCTAATTTGGCAATCTCTTCTAGGTCAGCCAATGCTTCTTTAGCGTCATCTGACGCTTTATTTAGCGCAACACCTGCTAGACCTAACCCAGAAATAAAATGGTTTACGAAATCGGACACGCTGTCAGCCAACGTGAATAAGCCTTCTTCTCCCGGCTCATCTGGCAATAATAAAGACAGCTCCATCGACGTGCCCGTGAGTTCATTGACAGTAACGGTGAATACGCTTTGAGCAAACGCTAGCGCGGTAGAAGGCCACCCCATCCCATCATTGGTGTAGTCAAACAGAATAGGCTGCCAAGTTTGATCATTAATCGCCAATCCACCACTTAACATGCCGACAAATAAGCCATGTAATTCCGCAGGTGTTACTGCTAGGCTTGCAGATTGCAGTTCAGCAGCAATAGATTGGTATTCAGGAAGGGTGATTTCACTCATAACTTGGCTCATTCTTGCATAATAATGTATTGGTATATCCTACCATCAAGGTTAGTGGTCTGAAACGGCTATCAAATTCAATTTTGAACAGCATTTGCTCAATTTGCCCAATTCCTGTGTGATCTCGTCATCATTTCTCTTTCTGTGATGGGAAATGCTTGAATCTTAATAGCGGTTTTCCTATAGTTTGCTCCTCGGTAGTTGTATGAAGCAACACCTTAGATAGCGCGAATATAGAGTTTATTCATCATGAGCAATCAAGCGATCGACGTTGAAATATTAGGCAAAGTTACACGAGTGAATTGTCCGACAGGACAAGAAGAGTCTCTTGTTGCAGCGGCAAAAGATCTGGATCGCCGATTGAAAGAAATGAGCGAACGTACTAAGGTAACCAATGAAATCCAACTGCTGACCTTCGCTGCATTGAATATTTGTTATGAGTTGCACACCAAGTCATACGAATCAAACGGTCAACAGCAAGAAATTACTGAGCGAATGGAAAAGCTCACTGCGTCTCTTGAGAACGCACTAAGCAAAGTTACGCAAGGACAGCAGTAAATACAAAATTTACCCTGGGGTGTGCGTCAGCAGGATTTAAGTCCCTGAGCCGATAAGCAATACCTAAGGGTTAGTATTTGGTAACTATTGAGCAAGCTCGGCATGTACCGAGAAGCCTACGGTTGTCATTGCTGATCCGCCTTGAACCAGCTGGTTCAAGGGCCACAATCCTCAACGGCACCCTGGGGTATTCTCTCTATGTCAGACCTCTCTCGACAAGACTTCCGCAAACTGATTCGTGAAAAGCGCAACGCATTGTGTAGCGATACGCAATTCCAAGCGGGGATCGACCTTGTCACTCAGTTCTCTCAACTTCCTGAAATCCAGCAAGCACAGCATATTGCTATTTATCTTTCTGCTGACGGTGAACTTGATACCAAGCCGCTCATTGAGTGGTTGTGGCAACAGGGAAAATCGGTTTATCTACCTGTCATCCATCCGTTTTCCAAAGGTCAGTTACTGTTTCTTCTGTACGTAAGTGATGATCAATTGGTCTACAACAAATACGGCATCTTAGAGCCCAAACTGGACATCCGCCATCTCAAGCCCGTTCGTCAACTTGATATCATTTGTACACCTTTGGTTGGATTCGACAGCATCGGCCACCGCTTAGGCATGGGCGGAGGGTATTATGACCGTACCCTGTCTCATTGGTTTATAACCGGAGAGGGTGCCAAGCCTGTTGGTATCGCTCACGACTGCCAACATGTAGAACGCTTACCAATTGAAAGCTGGGACATTCCATTACCTAAGATCGTGACCCCAAGCCGAATATGGCAATGGGAAAGTGGCAAGTAAGCCGCTATAATCACGCCCGCAAACGTTAACGAACATCTATTCAGGAGATTGGCATGACTCAAGATGAAATGAAAAAAGCGGCTGGTTGGGCAGCACTAAAATATGTTGAGAAAGGCAGCATTGTCGGTGTTGGTACTGGCTCTACCGTGAATCACTTCATCGATGCACTAGGCACTATCAAAGACGATATTAAAGGTGCAGTGTCTAGCTCTGTCGCTTCAACTGAGCGCCTTAAAGAGCTTGGTATTGAAGTATACGAGTGTAACGACGTAATGAAGCTGGATGTGTATGTTGATGGCGCAGACGAAATTAACCCAGCACGTGAAATGATCAAAGGCGGCGGCGCGGCTCTGACTCGTGAGAAAATTGTCGCAGCAATCTCTGATAAGTTTGTATGTATTGTTGACGGCACCAAAGCAGTTGACGTACTAGGTCAGTTCCCACTACCTGTAGAAGTGATCCCAATGGCACGCTCTTACGTTGCGCGCGAATTAGTAAAACTGGGTGGTGACCCGGCTTACCGTGAAGGCGTTGTGACTGACAACGGCAACGTAATTTTGGATGTACACAACATGCAGATTACTAACCCGAAAGAAATGGAAGACAAGATCAACGGTATCGCGGGTGTGGTGACTGTGGGTCTTTTTGCTCACCGTGGTGCTGACGTCGTAATCACAGGCACACCAGAAGGCGCAAAAATTGAAGAATAAATAACAGCTCAAATCGACCTATCTGGTTCACTTTTCTGTTATTTCATTACATACGGTGCTGCAAGGCACCGTTTTTTATTCCTTTCTCTAAGAAAATTATCTCTTATTCCGTAATTTTCTTACCCAAAGCAATTTTTTTTTGTTACTTTATTGAACAGAAGACGCACAAGGAAACGTTTGTCCTCCTACAAAACTATCAATTATCCCCTTTTTAATAGTTTTGCCCAATGTGCGCCACATTAGCCCACCTTTCCATTTTAAGGACGAGAAAAAATGGCCAAAGTTTCACTGGAAAAAGAAAAGATTAAGATCCTCTTGTTAGAGGGACTACACCCTTCTTCAGTTGAAGTTCTTCAAGCAGCTGGTTATACCAACATTGAGTACCATAAAGGTTCCCTTCCGGAAGAAGAATTGATTGAAGCGGTTAAAGACGTGCACTTCATCGGTATTCGCTCCCGTACGAACCTATCCGAAGAGGTAATCAATGCGGCGAATAAACTGGTTGCAATTGGCTGTTTTTGTATCGGTACTAACCAAGTAAACCTAGACGCAGCAGCAAAACGCGGCATTCCTGTGTTTAATGCACCGTTCTCTAACACACGCAGTGTGGCTGAGCTAGTGCTTGGTCAAATCCTACTACTTCTGCGTGGCATTCCTGAAAAGAATGCGCTTGCACATCGCGGTATTTGGAAGAAAAGTGCAGACAACTCTTACGAAGCACGTGGCAAACGTCTTGGCATTATCGGATACGGCCACATTGGTACGCAGCTAGGTATTATTGCCGAAAACTTAGGTATGCGCGTTTACTACTACGACATCGAGAACAAATTGTCCCTTGGTAATGCGACGCAAGTACATACCATGAGTGAACTACTAAACAAGTGTGACGTAATTTCTCTGCACGTTCCTGAAACGCCAGAAACAAAAAATATGATGGGTGAAGCTGAGTTTGCTCGCATGAAGCCAGGCTCAATCTTTATTAATGCAGCACGCGGCACTGTCGTGGATATTCCAGCGCTTTGCCATAGTTTAGAAGCAGGTCATATTGCGGGCGCTGCGATTGATGTATTCCCAACAGAACCGAAAACGAATGCCGACCCGTTCGAATCTCCTTTGCAGAAGTTCGATAATGTCATTCTCACTCCACACGTTGGTGGTTCAACGCAAGAAGCACAAGAGAACATCGGTGTTGAAGTCGCAGGAAAACTGGCGAAGTACTCTGACAACGGCTCTACGCTTTCAAGCGTAAACTTCCCAGAGGTGTCACTGCCAGAGCACGGTGGTGAATGCTCTCGCTTGCTTCACATCCATAAAAACCGTCCTGGTATTCTTACTCAGATCAACACCATCTTCGCGGAAGACGGTATTAACATTGCTGCACAGTACCTACAAACAGCCGCTGAAATCGGCTACGTAGTGATCGATGTTGAAACCGAGCGCTCAGAAGAAGCGCTAGCGAAACTGAAAAGTATTGAAGGCACTATCCGTGCTCGTATCCTTCACTAATTTGTGAAGCAGAAATAACAAAGGCAGGGAATACCCTGCCTTTTCTTTTGCACCCAGTATTACTTCAGCTTGTAAATCACGTCAACTTGATCGCGAATAATCATGGTAGAATCTTGGTAGCTGTTTGCCCCTTCTTTACTGTCCATCGCCATCGAGCGCATTAGAACTGGCTGAACGTGCATCTGTCTGTAATTGATCTGCCAGACATCACCCAATTTTTTCTCAAAGCCAGTAGCCAGTGACGCTGCTTTTTCTCGCGCATCTTGGATAGCCGCCATGCGTGCCTTTTGCTGATACTCAGCCTGGTTGCTTACCTTAAGTTGAATATTATCAACCTGATTAATCCCTGCTTCTAACGCCATATCTAGGTACTGGTTTAGGTTTTTTAGATCCGTAACCGTCACATCAATGCTACGAGAAGCGCGATAACCAACGAGCTCTGCTTTGCCTGATTTAGGGTAGTGGTATTGAGGCGCAAGGTATAAATTCGAGCTGGTAACATTGTCTTTTGATAAGCCAGCATCGGACAGATTTTTCAGAAATTGCTCAACGGTTTTGTCAACTGACTGCTTGGCCTGTTCAGCAGTCATTGTCGTATCTACCACTTTCACAGAAAACGTCGCCATATCTGGTGTAGCAATAACTTCACCATAACCCGTCGTCGTTACGTGAGCAAATTCAGGCGAGTTCGCCAACACTGAAGCACTAGTAAGGCTGAGTGCAGAAGCCAGCAAAAATGAATACAGTCTCATTCAATAAATCCATCCATACAAAAATAAAGTACTTACTCTCAGCAGAAAGGCTCAAGATTCAAACAAAACTATCACTACTGAGAAAGTGTATGGTTTCATAATAGAAACTTCTGTCGATTATCCAAGCACTCAGAATGACTTCTAACACAACTTTGACTATGTAACATTGGCGTAATTTTTCAACGAAACACTCTGTCGGCAATGAACCCATCGATGCGACAATGAACTTATTGAGGTAAGTGCCGCTGAGCATACCCGACTATCGCGTGTGAGATTTCTTGTAGAACCCCCGTTTCCAGTTGCCAATGATGCCAATAAATCCGATGGGACATTAAAAAACCGGGAGTAACATCAACCAACGCGCCACGCTCTAGCTCGTCGGTAATTTGCAAACGAGGGATTAAGCAATAGGCTACACCAGCTAACGCCACTTTTAGAAACGCTTCAGAGCTGCTGATGTTATGGTGAATGACGCTATCAGGGCTGACATTGAAATGCTCGGTAAGAAAGGTTTTATGTAGGTCATCATATTGATCATACGAAACGGCCGGCGCCTTGGCCAAAGTCTGGTTATTGACGCCTTGAGCAAAGTAACGCTGATAAAACTCCGGACTCGCGACACAAACGTAATCAACACGTCCCAAGTAATCCGCTCTACAGCCAGGTATCGGCTGGGATTCTAAGCTGATCGCCCCCGTCACTTCGCCACTTTTTAGCTTTTCGATGGAACGAGATTCACCATAGATAGTGAGTTTGAGTTCAACCTGACGCTGCTTCATGACATCTTGCAGTGCAGGCAGTAGCCAAGTAGCAAGGCTATCAGCATTGGTCGCCAAAGAGAGTTGTACAGGTCGAGTACTGGTATCATTCTTGAGTTCGGGCAGAATTTCATGCTCGAGTAAGCGCACTCGACGATAAAGGCCTAATAACTTTTTACCAATCGGCGTTGGCTTGGGTGGTTGACTACGAACCAAAACGGGTTGTGCGAGAAACTTCTCTAATTGTTTAATACGTTGAGAAATCGCTGATTGCGAGACAAATAAATGTTCGGCTGCACGCTCAAAGCTCCCCTGATAAACCACGGCATCTAATGCCTCAATCCATTTATAGTCCAACCCTCTCATCCTGCTCTTCCTCTCCTGATAAAACATCAACCCTTAAATTAGCCTAGCTAATATAATATTAAAATCATTAATTATACTTATTTAGATAAACTCTTTATCTTTCACTCTTCTGAGAATTTATTGGTTATTTTGAAGTGAGGTGAAGTGTGAGCTTGTGGGTTCTATTGCAAGGGTTTGGTTTAGGGGCATCAATGATCATTCCGATCGGCGCACAAAATGCGTATGTCTTAAATCAAGGCATAAAGCGCAATCATCACCTGACGACTGCCACTATTTGTAGCATCCTAGATATGATCTTCATTTCTCTAGGTATCTTTGGTGGTGGTGCGATTCTGTCTCAAAACGAAATCTTACTAACATCGGTGACGCTTGGTGGTATTGCCTTCCTGAGCTTTTATGGATTACTGTCACTTAAGAGTGCGTTTAAGTCAGACAGTGAGTCAGAATCAAAAGGTGAAGTCGTCGCTCGTGGTCGCCGAACGGTCATATTAGGTGCTTTAGCCGTCACAGTACTTAACCCACACTTGTACTTAGATACAGTCGTTATTCTGGGCTCTATTGGTGGGCAGTTTGAAGGCCATGACCGAATTGCTTTTGCACTAGGTACGATGATGGCTTCCTTTGTTTGGTTCTATACCTTGTCGATAGGAGCCGCAAAACTAGGCCCTACCCTGTCAAAGCCAAGAGTGAAAAAAGGCATCGACATCGCGGTCGCAGTAATGATGTTCACGATAGCGTATATTTTAGCTAGTGAACTTATTGAAAAGTACTGGTAATCAACAGGACAACAAAGACATGGAGTCACTAAAGCGTATCTATGATATCAATAGAGAGCGACTCAACGCGCTCTCTATTCCTTTTAGGGAATGGCAGCATGAAGCCATCTTAGACTTTGACACGGATATAAGAATTGCGTCCGAGCTTGGATGGACAGGCACGCACACCAAAAGCCTCTTCTTAAAACTTAAAGGACAAGGCTACGCAATTTATCTAACAGAAAAAGACTCTCGCCTCGATGCCAAACAAATAAAAGCCGTCACAGGCAAACGCCCCTCAATTTGTGACGACGATGAAATGGTCGAAGTGTTAGGTTGTTTGCCTGGAGCGGTATGTCCGATTGGCTTACCTGAATATGTCACACTCATTGTTGATACAACCCTGTATCAACACGAAGAGTTGCTCTATACGCCAGGATTGCCTGAATTCACCTTTGGCTTTGCAGGTAAACATCTAAAACGTCTATTGCTTGCCGGTAATCACATTCTTTATGAGATATAAAAAAGCGAGGCCAATTGGCCTCGCTTTCGAATATCTACCGCTTGTATTAAGCGTCGATTTTGTTCAGATGAACATCCATTTGTGGGAATGGAATTTCGATACCATTTTCATCCAATGCTTCTTTAATACCTTGCATTGCATCAAAGTATACGCCCCAGTAATCTGCAGTTTTCACCCATGGGCGAACCACAAAGTTTACTGAAGAGTCTGCCAGCGTAAGTACGCCGATTGTGATATCAGGATCTTTCAAGATACGCGGATCTTTTTCTAGCGTCTCGCGAATTACTTTCTTCGTTAGTTTAAGATCCGCTTTGTATGACACACCAATCACTAAGTCGACACGTCGCGTTGCATGACGAGAGTAGTTAGTAATTGCACCACCGATTACTGACGAGTTAGGCACAACAACCATCTTGTTGTCTGGTGTTTTTAGAACAGTTTGGAAGATTTGAATTGCTTCAACACTACCCGCTACACCGCCAATTTCTACGTAGTCGCCAGATTTGAATGGACGGAACGCAACAATGAGTACACCAGCTGCAAAGTTTGATAGTGAACCTTGTAGCGCAAGACCAACAGCAAGACCTGCCGCACCGATTACAGCCACGACTGAAGCGGTTTGAACGCCTAATCGACCAAGAGCTGCGATAAGTACGATTACAAATAGCAAGTAACGAACAAGACCGTGAATAAATTCAACGACAGCCTTATCCATGTTTTTCTTTTCTAGTACTTTAGAAACACTACCAGCGACTGCTTTAACGATAATATTACCGATAAACAGAATAAGCAGCGCAGAGATAATGTTCACACCGTACTGAACCAGTAGATCTGAGTTGTTTGTCAGCCAAGTTTCAGCCTGAGTTAGACCATCCGTTAAAGTGGTATCGATACCCACCGATTCACCTGCCATAATTCTTATCCTCAAAAATAAAGATATATAAATCCAATTGCCGTTAATTTATGAACCTTGTTTTTTAAAGGCTCTTTTCTAAAACAACATCCCTATTGCCCCACTGAACAGTGTCAGATTTTTGGCACAATATCCCAACTTTGACTTTTTTCAAAGTCAGAGTTTCGCAAAGATATGCAAAACAAGACTTTATCAGAGTTTTCTGATATTGGCTTGTTACAGGTTACGCAATGCACTCTTATTTCGCCACTCCTATGACTGATATTCCTATGTTTTTATTTAAAAACGTTAAAGGGGGAACATCCCACCAGAAAATACAACCTGACGCATAAAGATATCAATAGGAAAACAGGGAAAGAAACATAGGGGCAAAATGATAGACATAAAAAAACCCGCTCAAAAAGCGGGTTTTTAAGTAACTTAATCAGTAACGATTATAGTACGTCAACTGCGTTTAGGTCAGCAAATGCTTGCTCTAGACGAGCTACCATTGAAGCTTGACCAGCACGTAGCCATACGCGTGGATCGTAGTACTTCTTGTTTGGTGCATCTTCACCAGTTGGGTTACCGATTTGACCTTGTAGGTAATCGTGGTTTTCAGCTTCGAACTTACGGATACCATCCCAAGTTGCCCACTGTGTATCAGTATCGATGTTCATTTTGATAACACCGTAACCGATAGACTCACGGATTTCTTCTAGAGAAGAACCTGAACCACCGTGGAATACGAAGTTTAGAGAGTTCGCTGGAAGACCGAATTTCTCAGAAACGTGCGCTTGAGAATCACGTAGGATAGTTGGAGTTAGAACAACGTTACCTGGCTTGTACACGCCGTGTACGTTACCGAAAGATGCTGCGATAGTGAAACGGTGGCTGATTGCGCTTAGTTTCTCGTATGCGTATGCAACGTCTTCTGGAGAAGTGTATAGCTCAGACGCATCCATATCAGAGTTGTCAACGCCGTCTTCTTCACCACCAGTACAACCTAGTTCGATTTCTAGAGTCATGTTCATTTTAGCCATGCGCTCTAGATACTTAGCAGAAATCTCGATGTTCTCTTCTAGAGACTCTTCAGAAAGGTCGATCATGTGAGAAGAGAATAGTGGCTTACCAGTTTGCGCGAAGTACTCTTCACCAGCGTCTAGTAGACCGTCGATCCAAGGAAGTAGTTTCTTAGCAGCGTGGTCAGTGTGTAGGATTACTGGTACACCGTAAGCTTCAGCTACAGCGTGAACGTATTTCGCACCAGCAACAGCACCTAGGATTTGAGCTTCTTGACCTTCAAGTTTTAGACCTTTACCAGCAAAGAAAGCAGCGCCACCGTTAGAGAATTGAACGATAACTGGAGCTTTAACTTTTGCAGCTGCTTCAAGTACTGCGTTTACAGAGTCAGTACCCACACAGTTTACTGCTGGAAGTGCAAAGCTGTTTTCTTTTGCAACTTCAAATACTTTCTGAACGTCATCGCCAGAGATAACACCTGGTTTTACGAAGTCGAAGATCTTAGACATGGATGTAATCCTATTTATCTGTCGTTTTTAAACAAAACTTGTTAAGTTGAAAATCTTGCAAACGTTTGCTCACAACTGAGGCTATTCTAGCAGAGTTCCTCACACGTTGCAGCAAACAAGAAAGCGGGAGAATCACTCCCCCGCTTTGCTTTAATTACTTAGCGCGTGCTTCTAGCATTTCTACTGCTGGAAGAACTTTACCTTCTACGAACTCAAGGAAAGCGCCACCACCTGTAGAGATGTAAGAAACGTCAGCTTTGATACCGAACTTGTCGATAGCTGCTAGCGTATCACCACCACCTGCAACAGAGAAGCCTTCAGATGCTGCGATAGCTTCTGAGATACCTTTAGTACCTGCTTCGAAGTTCTTGAATTCGAATACGCCTACTGGACCATTCCATAGGATAGTCTTCGCGTTCTTAAGGATTTCTGCTAGTTCAGCTGTTGAATCTGGGCCAAGGTCGAAGATCATGTCGTCGTCTTGTACTTCAGAAACGTGTTTAATTTCTGCTTCTGCGTTTTCGTCGAATGCTTTCGCACATGCAACGTCAGTTGCTACTGGAATTGCACACTCATCCATTAGCTTCTTAGCAGTGTCTACTAGATCCGCTTCGTATAGAGACTTACCAACGTTGTGGCCAGCAGCTGCGATGAATGTGTTAGCAATACCACCACCAACAACTAGTTGGTCAGCGATTTTAGATAGAGACTCAAGTACAGTTAGCTTAGTAGAAACTTTTGAACCACCTACGATAGCAACCATTGGACGAGCTGGGTTGTCCATTGCTTTACCTAGCGCTTCAAGCTCGTTTGCTAGAAGAGGGCCAGCACAAGCGATAGGTGCGTGCATACCAACACCATGAGTTGACGCTTGAGCGCGGTGAGCCGTACCGAATGCATCCATTACGAATACGTCACATAGTGCTGCGTATTTCTTAGATAGCTCTTCGTCGTTTTTCTTTTCGCCTTTGTTAAAGCGAACATTTTCTAGAACAACAAGTTCACCAGTGTTTAGCTCTAGGCCATCTAGGTAGTCTTTTGCTAGCTTAACTTCACAATCTAGTGCGTCGTTTAGGTAGTTAACAACTGGTTGTAGAGAGAACTCTTCAGCGTATTCACCTTCAGTTGGGCGACCTAGGTGAGACGTAACCATTACTTTAGCGCCTGCTTCTAGGCAGTGCTTAATAGTTGGAAGAGATGCGATGATACGTGCATCTGAAGTTACTTTACCGTCTTTTACTGGCACGTTTAGGTCAGCACGGATAAATACACGTTTACCTGCAAGATCCAGGTCAGTCATCTTGATTACAGACATGATGTGTCCTCTCAAATATTGATAATTAAAGTTTTTGAAAACTCGGCAACCCTGCCAAGCCTGTTAATTCTTCAAACTGGTTATAGATGATATGGAGATATCATGGATTTATTTCAAGGCTTGAAATAAAAATTCTCCATCACTTCTTCGTCATTACTGCTCCACTTGAGAAGAAGCTTGCATTGCTAAGGCAGTATCCAGCATCCGGTTAGCAAAGCCCCATTCGTTGTCGCACCAAACGAGCATTTTTACGAGTTGCCCGTTACTCACTCTAGTCTGGCTTCCATCTACAATCGCACTATGGGGGTCGTGGTTAAAGTCGATGGAAACGAGTGGCGATTCAGTATAGTCAACAATGTTACGTAATGTACACTGAGATGCGTTAACAATGGTTTGATTTACGTCATTAACTTTCACATTTGTATTAATTGTGACACTTAAATCCATTGCGGTGACGTTAACGGTTGGGACACGAACAGAAATTGCTTCGAATTTGTTGGAAAATTTCGGGAAGATTCTTTCAATCCCCTTATGCAACTTGGTGTCAACCGGAATAATAGATTGGCTCGCTGCGCGGGTACGGCGTAGATCGTTATGGTACGCATCGATTACTTGCTGATCGTTCATGGAAGAGTGAATCGTGGTTATGGTACCGGACTCAATACCGAAGGCTTCGTCTAACACTTTAATGATGGGAACGATACAGTTGGTAGTACAAGAGCCATTGGAGACAACACGGTGCTCGTCTTTCAGAGTTTCGTGGTTCACACCATAGATAATCGTATTATCTATGTCGCTTGCGCCCGGGTGTGAAAACAGCACTTTCTTCGCGCCAGCTTCTATATGCGCTTGCCCATCGGCTTGTGAACCAAACACGCCAGTGCAATCCAAAACAATATCGACTTCTAGATCGCGCCAAGGAAGTAATTCGAGTTCAGAGAGGTGAAGAATGCGAATAGAATCATATTCGCCGCTGTCATGATGAACATGCAAGTGTTCTTGGTCGTGGGAGATTTTTTTACCGAAGCGACCATGACTAGTGTCATATTGCAGTAGGTGCGCCATCGCTTCTGGCTGCGCTAATTCGTTAACCGCCACAACCTTGATCTGCTGATGTTTTCCGCTTTCATACACGGCTCGCAGAACATTACGACCTATACGTCCAAATCCATTGATCGCAACCTTTAGCATTTATCCTTCGCCCTACCAAAAATTTCGTGTCACAGATACTACCTGATCAGGCTGAAAAACGCACCTGTTGAATCATAGTAAAGCAGGATTAAAAAAGGCCGAGACAATGCTCGGCCTTATTACAACAATAATTAAAATGCGACGTCTAAACCTAACCAGTAGCGACGACCATCTTCGACATATCCGTATTCTTCGTAACTGATTTCCTCATCCAGCAAGTTATAGATCGCGCCTTTAATACGAGTATTATCGGTTAACTGGTATGTCACACCAGCGTCCACAAAGGTATAAGCAGGCTCTACAATACTGTTTCTTGATGGGCCAGTAACCGGATCCATTTCTTTACCTCGGTAAGTGACTTTAGCCCAGCTTTCTAGATCTGTTGTTGTTTGCCAAGTTACATCCACATTAAACAAATGCTTTGGTAACTGCTGCAGCGGCATGCCTTTGTATTCACCTGTTTTTTGCTCTGAGTCGGTAAATGTGTAGCTCGAGCTGAGGTAAATGGTTTCCGTTAATGGCGATGCTAAAGTCGCTTCAATACCTTGTGTGACCGCTTCGTCCACGTTAATGCGGTACGTTGGATCTGCACCCCATTGGTTTGGTCCATCTGTACAGATGGTATCTGGACAAACAACACGCGTGATCTTGTCTTTGAACTCATTATGGAACGCAGTCAAAGAGACATCTAAACCAGAGTCACCTTGATACAAGACACTGATTTCTTTGTTTAGCGACGTTTCAGGGTCAAGGTCTGGGTTACCGTAGATATTACCGCCGCCACTGACTTGCGCCCAACCAGGAGTAATTTCACGTAATTGCGGAGAACGGAAACCTGTTGCCACGCCACCTTTCACAGTCCAAGACGGGTCAACTCGCCATACACCATAGACACGCGGACTAAAGTGCGCGCCATAGTTTTCGTCATGATCTAGACGACCACCAAGCGTAACGCTAAACGGATCGGCGATTCTCCACTCATCTTCAATGAAAACAGCCCACTGCGTATTCGATGTTTCGGTCTTCGATGACGCTTTGTTGGAGGTGAAATCCTCAAGCTCTGCATGAGTGGCGTCCACACCAGTCGTCAACGTATGGTTTCCAATACCAGTCACCAAGCTCGATTTGAACGTGGTGTTGGTGATCGTCATCTCGCGAGATTTGTTCTCGCTCTCTTCACGTTGTAAGTAAGTATCTGAGATGCCAACCGAGTCCCAGTCGCCATTGTGACTTAGCGTTACATAATTACGACGATATTCGTTGAGTGAATCCTCACAACCTCTTCGGCAACCCGTCGTTGGTACGGAAAGGCCAACGTTACCGCGACGACTTTGTGCCGATGTGCCACCCTCTAGTTGCACAGAATGGCGGTCATTAATCTGGTAGGTCAGTTTTGAAGAGATACTTTGCATATCTTTATCTTCATAGCCGTATTCAATATCGTCTTCTTCTCTTGCGGTATACTGACCGTATACTTGGAGAGATAGATTTTCGGCTAGCGGCCCATTGACGAAGAAATTCGCGCTCTGCTCTCCGCCCGAGCGACTGTTTTCTTGCAGAACCGTGCCTAGCTGAACATTACCTGTCCACTCCATCGCGTCTTTTCGCGTGATCACGTTAATTACACCACCAATCGCATCAGAGCCATAAAGCGTCGACATTGGACCACGGATAACTTCAATTCGCTCAATCGCTTGAAGAGGAGGCAACCAACCTTGTTCGATACCAGGGCCGTCACTATTTGGACGAGTTTCACGTGTGCTTTGACGTTTACCATCGACCAGTATCAAAGTGTATTTGGAGCCCATACCACGGATACTGATATCGGTAGTGTCACCACCACCTGTAACGACGACACCAGGCACACTTTTTAGTGCATCAGTCACATCGCGGTAATAACGAGAGTCCAACTCCTCACGCGAAATCACACTAATACTTGCAGGCGCGTCCGCTTGAGATTGCTCATAACTTGATGCAGTTACAACCACTGTTTCCATTTTAGAAACCGCATCATTGGCAAACACATGAGGAACACTGACGAAGGCTAAAATACCAGTTGCAGTAATAACTGGCAGTCTAAGAGTAGACATCTACATCTCCATAATTGATAATGATTATTATTTTCGAAAGTGAATTATTCACAAATAGAATGAGATGCATAGTGAGAGTTATGGAACGGTTCTTCCCATTTATGGAACCCGTGCATAACGCAGTAAGGAGTAAATGAAATATGCACGACTTAGCATCAATTCGAGCCTTTGATGCGCTCAATCAGCATAAGAGTTTGACCGCCGCTGCCAAGGCCCTTAACCAGCCTAAATCAACGCTGAGTCGTCGCTTAGCACAATTAGAAGAAGATTTCGGTCAGGCTCTAACCGCAAGACAAGGTAACCGATTAGTTCTGACAAGAGCGGGAGAAATTTTTGCCCACTACAGTCGCCAGATTCTTGAGCTAAGTGAAGAGAGTTATGACGCGCTTCAAGGTTTAACAAACCAAGCTTCAGGGCCGCTGCATATTGTTTGTCACACAGCATTAGTTAGAAGTTGGCTAGGTGGTGTGCTCAACGGTTTTCTTGCCGATAATCCTGACGTTAGGGTTCAGCTTACCAGTGACTTTTCTGAAGCGCACCATGATCCAGATTTGTTCATCTGGCTCGGTGAGCGTAAAGATCTCGATTGGCGCAAAGAGGTATTAGGCTCATTTCGTTACACGCCCTTTGCCTCTCCAGCTTATCTTGATAAGCACGGTTCGATCCTGCACCCCAAAGAGCTTGAAGCGCATCCGTGGATCGATTTTGGCTCGGTACAAGAAAATGGATTGATGCTCACACACCCTCAACACGGTGAGTTCTTTTTAGAGCCATTTGTGAGTCGCTTATACAGCGACAACATCGCAATGCAGATCGACAGCATCGCGAATGGTCATGGTATAGGACTGCTGCCAACTTGGACAGCAAGCGGCTACGAGAAACATCATCCGGGTCGAATCACACCTTGCTTAGAAGGTTGGCTTTCAGAGCCCATCTCCATTAACTGCTATACGCCTGCAGGAAGACCGCCATTACGCTTATCCGTACTTTTAGACTGTATTCACCAAAGCATTCCACAAGGTTGGAAAACCTGACAAAAAACAAAAAAGGCCATCGCAATGATGGCCTTTCCAACTTTATTATCTAACAGTCGTCCTTTACGTTCGACTATTGAGACAATCTAGCAATTACGCTAGCAATTCTTTTGCTGTGTTCACTACGTTTTCAGTCGTGAAGCCAAACATCTCGAATAGCTGACCAGCAGGTGCAGATTCACCAAATGTCGTCATGCCGATGATGCGACCATCGAAACCAACGTACTTGTACCAGAAGTCTGCGATGCCCGCTTCGATAGCGATGCGTGCTGTTACGTCTGATGGCAGAACGGCTTCACGGTAAGCGGCGTCTTGCTTGTCAAATGCATCCGTTGATGGCATTGAAACAACGCGTACTTTCTTACCTTCTGCTGTTAGTTGAGTCGCAGCTTCTACTGCTAGCTCAACTTCAGAGCCTGTTGCGATAAGGATAAGCTCTGGCTTGCCTTCGCAATCTTTCAGGATGTATGCACCTTTCGCGATGTTCGCTACTTGCTCAGCTGTACGATCTTGTTGCGCTAAGTTTTGACGAGAGAAGATAAGTGCTGTTGGTGCATCTTTACGTTCAATCGCTAGTTTCCATGCTACGGCAGACTCAACCTGGTCACACGGACGCCATGTGCTCATGTTTGGCGTTACGCGTAGAGATGCCATTTGCTCAACAGGTTGGTGAGTTGGGCCATCTTCGCCAAGACCGATCGAATCGTGCGTGTACACTTGGATATTCTGAATTTTCATCAGCGCAGCCATACGCATTGCGTTACGAGCGTATTCCATGAACATTAGGAATGTTGCGCCGTAAGGAACGAAACCACCGTGCAATGCGATACCGTTGATGATAGCGGTCATACCGAATTCACGTACACCGTAGTGGATGTAGTTGCCAGAGAAGTCATCCGTTTCTAGAGACTTAGAACCAGACCACATGGTCAGGTTAGAAGGCGCTAGGTCAGCAGAACCCCCCATAAACTCAGGAAGCATTTGACCAAACGCTTCTAGTGCATTTTGCGATGCTTTACGTGATGCAATATTCGCTGGGTTTGCTTGAAGATCAGCAATGATTTGGTTCGCTTTTTCTTCCCATTCCGCTGGAAGTTCGCCGTTTAGACGACGTTTAAGCTCTGCTGCTTCTGCAGGGTAAGCTGCTGCGTATGCTTCGAACTTTTCATTCCAAGCCGCTTCTTTCGCTGCACCTGCTTCTTTTGCGTCCCACTCAGCGTAAACATCTGCAGGGATTTCAAATGGACCGTACTCCCAACCTAGGTATTCGCGAGCCGCTTGAATCTCATCGTGACCTAATGGCGCACCGTGACAGTCGTGCGAACCAGACTTGTTAGGAGAACCGAAACCGATGATTGTTTTAGTACAGATTAGAGTCGGGCGAGGATCCGCTTTAGCCGCTTCAATCGCTGCGTTGATTGCTTCAGGATCGTGACCGTCTACCGCTGGGATTACGTGCCAGCCGTAAGCTTCGAAACGCTTAGGTGTATCGTCAGAGAACCAACCTTCAACGTGACCGTCGATAGAGATACCGTTGTCATCCCAAAACGCGATCAGTTTGCCTAGACCTAGCGTACCTGCTAGAGAGCATGCTTCGTGCGAGATGCCTTCCATCAGACAGCCGTCACCCATGAACACATACGTAAAGTGGTCAACGATGTCGTGACCTTCTTTGTTGAACTGTGCCGCTAGTGCTTTCTCTGCGATAGCCATACCAACAGCATTAGTGATGCCTTGACCAAGAGGACCCGTTGTTGTCTCGATACCAGGCGCGTAGCCGTACTCTGGGTGACCTGGGGTTTTTGAGTGCAATTGACGGAAGTTTTTCAGATCGTCAATAGATAGCTCATAACCGCTTAAGTGCAGTAGAGAGTAAATAAGCATTGAGCCGTGACCGTTTGATAGCACGAAGCGGTCGCGGTCGGCCCACTCTGGGTTTGATGGGTTGTGGTTTAGGTGAGAGCGCCAAAGAACTTCAGCGATATCAGCCATACCCATTGGTGCGCCTGGGTGGCCTGAGTTAGCTTGTTGAACACCATCCATGCTTAGAGCACGAATTGCATTGGCAAGATGTTTACGAGACGACATGTCTGCTCCTGAGTACATTAAGCGAAACGAAAAGTAGGTCATAATTCTCTCAAAGCCCTCTTGGGTGTGCAAACGTTTTCCAGTCCAAAACCTCACAAATATTGCACCTTTCGCGCCAAATCGTTCGAAGTTCTTAAAATTATCAATAAATCAGGCAAACGTTTGGTTATAACAAAAACCAAAAAAGAGCTTGTAATTCGAGCAATCAAATTTAGAATAGACGTCTAGATGTAGATACACCTACAAAAATTAGTATTAATTTGCGCTGGAGAGTTTATCATTCCCCAGTTTTAAACCAGATATAGTGGAGCTAACATGGCTAAGCACCTGTTTACTTCTGAGTCAGTATCAGAAGGTCATCCAGATAAAATTGCAGACCAGATTTCTGATGCGGTTCTTGACGCGATTCTAGAGCAAGATCCAAAGGCTCGTGTTGCATGTGAGACTTACGTTAAAACCGGTATGGTAATGGTGGGTGGTGAAATCACGACTTCAGCATGGGTAGACATCGAAGAGTTAACTCGTGAAACCGTTCGTGAAATCGGCTACGTACATTCAGATATGGGCTTTGACGCAGATTCTTGTGCGGTACTAAACACAATCGGTAAACAGTCGCCAGATATCAACCAAGGTGTTGATAAAGCTGACCCTAAAGAACAAGGTGCAGGCGACCAAGGCATCATGTTTGGTTACGCTTGTAACGAAACTGAAGTACTAATGCCAGCGCCAATTACTTACTCTCACCGTCTTGTTCAAAAGCAAGCAGAAGTTCGTAAAAACGGCACACTACCTTGGTTGCGTCCTGATGCAAAATCTCAGGTAACATTCCAATACGATCAAGGTAACATCGTTGGTATCGACGCGGTTGTTCTTTCAACTCAACACTGTGATTCAATCTCAACTTCAGACCTGCGTGAAGCGGTAATGGAAGAGATCATTAAACCAGTGCTACCTTCTGAGTGGATCAACAAAGAAACAAACTTCTTCATCAACCCAACGGGTCGCTTCGTAATCGGTGGTCCTATGGGTGACTGTGGTCTAACAGGTCGTAAGATCATCGTAGATACTTACGGCGGCGCAGCTCGTCACGGTGGCGGTGCGTTCTCTGGTAAAGATCCATCAAAAGTTGACCGTAGTGCAGCATACGCAGCACGTTACGTAGCGAAAAACATCGTAGCGGCTGGCATGGCTGACCGTTGTGAGATCCAACTTTCTTACGCAATCGGTGTTGCTGATCCAACGTCTATCATGGTGGAAACGTTCGGTACTGAGAAAGTATCTCACGACATCATCATTGAAGCAGTTCGTCAATTCTTCGACCTACGTCCATACGGCCTACAAGAAATGCTTAACCTTCTTCAACCTATCTACAAGAAGACAGCGGCTTACGGTCACTTCGGTCGTGAAGAATTCCCGTGGGAAGCGACAGACAAAGCTGCACTTCTACGCGATTTCGCTGGCATCAAATAATCAAGCCAAGCAAGAATCAATCAAGCCCTCGCCTATGGCGGGGGCTTTGTATTTTCAGCAACGTTTATCCAGCCATTTCAGCTCATACCGCCCAGCCCCATGAAGCAGTCCTGTTTCTCCCTCACTTTTATACCGAATAAATTTTCAGCAATTATTTGTAAATTATCCCATCTCCGCCAATAGTTAAAATATTGTTAATTCCAATTTAAATAGAGACGTCGGATGCTGGTGACTGTGGCAGCAACACTTACGAAAGACACGAGTCAAGCATCTTTATGGCCGATACCAAACTAAGCCAATGCTCAGATGTAAGCTTGAAAAAGTCGCTTCAAGTTTGACTGAACAAAAACCGCTGTCAGTTGGTATAAGCGGATAATGTGGGAATAAATCAAGGAGGAGTTATGCCTCGAACTGTTAATCCATCGGACTTCCACAACAAGCGAAAGGAAGTGCCAGATAACGAATACGCCAGAACCATTCCGTGCAATACGGTTAATCTTTCTGCACCTTTTCATTGGCTCGCATTAGGTCTGCATGATTTCGTGCGAATGCCCCTCATCAGTGCTTTCTATGGCATCTGTTTTATGGCAGCTGCCATAGGCATTGTTTTGCTCGTTCAGTGGCAAGGCACACACTTGGTCGTCATGCCCAGTTTGATTGTTTACATGTTAATCGGTCCGTTTCTCGCGCTCGGCTTGTATGATGCCAGTTGGGAGAGAGAGCGCGGACACAAAGCTAGCTTGTTCCATTCCATGAAAGCGATCGGTCGTAACTCAACATCTCAATGGGCATTCGCCGTGTTACTCGCAGTGTGTATGATATTTTGGATGCGCATTGCCGCTCTACTTCATGCGCTTTACCCTTCTGTTCAAGGGGCATCTTTAAGTGAGTTCCTACCCTTCCTTGTCATAGGATCTTTAGTTGGCTTTGTTTTGGCTTGTGTGGTGTTTAGCATTTCAGCCTTTTCTATTCCGCTCATGATGGAGCGTCGAGTGGATATGATGACCGCTGTATTTACCAGCTTTAATGCGGTGAAATCCAACATTCCAGCGATGATTGTTTGGGCGGCGATCATCTGCGGCGGTATTCTTATCGGCTTTGCAACGTACGGGATCGGAATGTTGTTTACCATGCCAATTCTAGGCTACGGTACATGGCATGCTTACCATGCCACCATCAAGAAAAAACACACTCCGTAATTAACTGATGCTATGATCTGGCCCTCGCAAATGCGGGGGGCTTTTTTATTTGATTTATCGAGGTGAATTGTGGATATAGAACTAAGCTATAAAGCCAAGCAAGTGATGGCGGACTGCATCGCGATGGCAGAGCAAGCTTTCAAACGTTCTTTCCCGATTCCAACAATCACCTTCGACGTCCGTGGGAAAGCGGCAGGAAAAGCCTACCTTCAATTAAATCAAGTACGCCTAAACCCTGTTTTATTTCGTGAAAACACCCAAGCATTCTTAGATGAAGTCATTCCTCATGAGGTAGCGCACCTGATTACCTATCAGGTTTACGGGCGAGTTAGGCCTCATGGCAAAGAATGGAAAGGCGTCATGGAAGCCGTATTTAACGTACCAGCCAAAACCACTCACAGCTTTGAAGTAAAATCCGTTCAAGGTAAAACCTTTGAGTATCGTTGTGGCTGTATGACCTACCCTCTATCGATTCGCCGTCATAATAGAGTGCTGCGCAAAGAGGCGACGTACTCTTGTCAAAAATGCCGCCAACCACTTAACTTCACGGGCGTTCAGTTATCGTAATCTATATCTCATAGTGTTACTTGCGTTCCCAAAATAAAGATCGAGTTTATCAAAACCTTCCCTTCGCCATTTATTGTTAACTTACTCATCACTAAAGCTATTTTATGCGTGTTATCATGAATAAAGTCATACTTTATAAAGACTTTAATCATGAAATACCTATTCTCTCTGTTGCTTATCGCGCTTTCTAGCACTGCGGTTGCCGCGCCACCAAGTTCATTCTCTGCCGCCAAACGTGAGGCGGTAAAAATTTATCAAGACCATCCAACGAGCTTTTACTGTGGCTGCAACATTCAATGGCAAGGCAAAAAAGGCTCTCCAGATTTAGCCTCTTGCGGTTACCAAGTCCGTAAACAGGAAAAGCGGGCCGCACGAATCGAATGGGAGCACGTTGTACCTGCGTGGCAATTTGGCCACCAGCGTCAATGCTGGCAAGATGGCGGACGTAAAAACTGCAAGAAAAAAGACAAAACCTTTCGCTTGATGGAAGCAGACCTGCACAACCTAACCCCTGCCATTGGTGAAGTAAACGGTGACCGTTCGAACTACAACTTTAGCCAATGGAACGGTATCGATGGCGTGAGTTATGGTCGCTGTGAGATGCAAGTGAACTTTAAGCAGCGTAAAGTCATGCCACCAGACCGTGCTCGAGGTTCGATTGCTCGTACCTACTTATACATGAGCAAAGAGTACGGCTTTAAATTATCAAAACAGCAAACGCAGTTGATGAGTGCTTGGAACAAAACCTACCCAGTCGATAAATGGGAATGTGAGCGTGACGAGCGCATTGCCAAAGTACAAGGCAATCATAACCCATTTGTTCAAAAAGCCTGTCGCGCACTCTAGTGCTCCTCTACCTTGAAGCGTTTCAATAACTGATATTGAAACGCTTCTTGCCCCTTGTTTTTTCGGTGGAAAGCATCCATGTTAGGGTTTAAGTTTATTCTCTTGCTGGAAATCTCATGCGTATCCCTCGAATTTATCATCCAGAAACCATTCATCAACTTGGCTCACTTGCTTTAAGTGACGACGCAGCAGGCCATATTGGCCGTGTTCTGCGCATGAAAGAAGGCCAAGACGTTCTCCTATTTGACGGCAGCGGCACAGAATTCCCAGCGGTTATCAGTGAAGTCAGCAAAAAGACGGTTTTGGTTAACATTACTGAGCGTGTAGAAAACAGTATTGAATCCCCTTTAGACCTGCACCTTGGTCAAGTTATTTCACGTGGCGATAAGATGGAGTTCACTATCCAAAAGTCAGTGGAACTTGGCGTCAATACCATCACACCTCTGATTTCCGAACGTTGTGGCGTCAAGCTTGACCAAAAGCGCTTTGAGAAAAAACTCGCGCAATGGCAAAAAATCGCCATCAGTGCCTGTGAGCAGTGTGGACGCAATGTCGTTCCAGAAATTCGTCCAATTATGAGCTTGGAAGAGTGGTGTAAAGAAGAGTACGATGGCTTAAAGCTCAATCTTCATCCTCGTGCTAACTACTCAATCAACACACTGCCAACACCTGTTGAGAAAGTGCGCCTACTGATCGGCCCTGAAGGCGGTTTATCGTCTGAAGAGATCGAGATGACTCGAGAATATCAATTTGAAGAAACGCTACTCGGCCCTCGCGTTCTGCGCACCGAAACAGCGGCTCTGACAGCAATTACAGCCTTACAAGTTCGTTTCGGCGATCTTGGTTAAACGGAGAAAAATAATGATCAAACTCGGCATTGTGATGGACCCAATTTCGTCCATTAACATCAAAAAAGACTCTAGCTTTGCCATGATGCTTGAAGCGCAACGACGCGGCTATGAAATCCACTACATGGAAATGAATGATCTGCATCTCGATCAAGGCGTTTCCATTGCAGATACTAAAGTGGTGGAACTAAAAGAAGATCCAAACGGTTGGTACGAGTTCAAATCAGAGCAAACGATCGAACTGTCTGAGCTAGACGCTGTACTAATGCGTAAAGATCCTCCGTTTGACACAGAATACATCTACGCGACTTACATCCTTGAGCGTGCAGAAGAACAAGGTGCACTGATCGTTAACAAACCTCAAAGTCTACGTGATTGTAATGAAAAACTGTTTACAGCGTGGTTCCCTGAGCTGACACCAACGACAATCGTGACGCGAAAAGCAGAGAAAATTAAAGAGTTTCGTGAAAAACATGGTGATGTCATCCTAAAACCGCTTGATGGTATGGGCGGCGCATCTATCTTCCGCGTAAAAGAAAACGACCCTAACGTCTCTGTAATCATCGAGACACTGACCAACCACGGTCAAAACTACGCAATGGCGCAAACCTTCGTGCCAGATATCAGCAACGGTGACAAACGTATCTTAGTCGTAGATGGTGAACCAATGCCTTACTGTCTAGCTCGTATTCCTGCAAAAGGTGAAACGCGCGGTAACCTTGCAGCTGGTGGCACAGGTGAGGCTCGACCACTAAGCGAGACCGATATTAAGATTGCTCAAACTGTGGCTCCTACACTGAAAGAAAAAGGCCTTATCTTTGTTGGCCTTGACGTAATTGGCGATAAGCTAACGGAAATCAACGTCACCAGCCCAACCTGTATTCGTGAAATTGAAGCGGCTTTTGACATCTCAATCACTGGCAAACTGATGGATGCGATTGAGCGTCGAGTAAAAGGCGAATAACTCAAACTGTATTACAGTTAATAGAGAGCGTAGTACATTAACTTAAGCAAACTCATGCACATACCTAGATGGTAAACTGTATGATGTTTGCTTAAGGGCATTTACGAGAGTTAAGGGTCAATATGAGTATGAATCTCACAAATCACTTTTTAGTTGCCATGCCTGGGATGAAAGATCCGTACTTTCAAAACAGCGTGATCTACGTTTGTGAGCACAACGAAGACGGCGCTATGGGGTTGATGATCAATGCTCCTGTTGATATCACCGTCGGCAACATGCTCAAGCAGGTGGAAGTTCAGCCAGTACACCCGCGCCTATTTGAAGCCAGCCTAGATAGACCAGTCTACAATGGCGGCCCAATCTCGGAAGATCGTGGTTTTATTCTGCATAAACCTAAAGATTACTACGAGTCCAGCGTTCAAATGACCGATGACCTCGCGGTAACCACTTCACGTGATATTCTTTCGGTGTTAGGAACAGAAGCAGAACCAAGTGATTACTTAGTGGCACTTGGCTACTCAGGTTGGAGTGCAGGCCAATTAGAAAATGAGCTGGTCGAAAACTCTTGGCTCACCATTGAAGCGACGCCTGAAATTATCTTTAATACACCAATCAACGAGCGTTGGAAGAAAGCGGTCGAAAAGCTGGGCATCGACCCCAGTCATCTTTCAGCAGACTCTGGACATGCTTAGTCCGAAATACAGTTACATTAGATAGAGACACCTTATGTCACGCACAATTATGGCTTTTGACTTTGGAACCAAAAGCATTGGTAGCGCTATTGGCCAAGAAATTACTGGTACAGCTTCCCCATTAAAAGCCTTTAAAGCCAATGACGGTATTCCAAATTGGGACGATATCGAAAAGCAAATCAAAGAGTGGCAGCCAGATTTGCTAGTGGTCGGTTTACCAACTGATCTTCATGGCAAAGACCTTGAGACCATAACCCCTCGTGCACGAAAATTTGCTAAGCGTCTGCAAGGCCGATACGGCTTACCTGTTGAACTGCATGATGAGCGTTTATCTACAGCAGAAGCTCGTGCGGAGTTGTTCAGCATGGGCGGCTACAAAGCCCTATCGAAAGGGAATGTGGACTGCCAGTCAGCGGTGGTGATTCTAGAAAGCTGGTTTGAAGCCCTCTGGGGTGAATAAAACACAATACTCAAAACAAGAAAAGGTTGGCAAGTGCCAACCTTTTTTCGTCTAAACACGCTTAATCCATATCGATCTTAACGTTAGCAAGACTGCCCGTAGAGAATGCTTCGCCACGCTGTGTTTTCAACATCAAGCGCAAATCATTCGCCGAATCGGCACTGTGCAGCGCGTCCTCTTCGCTGATCTTACCTTGCATCACCAACTTATAAAGAGATTGATCGAACGTCAGCATACCAAACTCATTTGAGCGAGCCATGGTTGACTTCAACTCATGCAAATCTCCGCGACGGATCAAATCCGACACACGTGGGCTATTTAGCAAGATCTCAAACACACCATGACGCCCCTGCCCATTCTTATCTCGGATCAGCTGCTGACCAACCACACCTTTTAGGTTCATCGACAAATCAAACAAGAATTGTTCTTTTTGATCTTTCGGTACCAAGTGAAGAATGCGCTCTAAAGCTTGGTTGGCATTGTTGGCGTGCAACGTTGCCATACACAAATGGCCCGTTTCGGCGAAGGTCATCGCGTATTCCATTGTTTCACGGCTACGGATCTCGCCAATCAAAATCATATCTGGCGCTTGACGCAGCGAGTTTTTAAGCGCAACTTCATAGCTTTCCGTATCTAACCCAACTTCGCGTTGAGTCACGATACAGCGCTTATGCTCATGCACGAATTCGATCGGATCTTCGACCGTCAAAATGTGCCCCGTCTTGTTGCTGTTTCGATAGCCCGTCATTGCCGCCATTGTGGTGGACTTACCTGACCCAGTAGCACCAACCACCAGCACCAAACCACGCTTGGCTATCGCTAAATCTTGCAACACTAACGGTAACTTTAATTGCTCAAAGGTGGGAATATTGGTTTCAATACGACGAATCACCGCACCCGGTAATTCCCGTTGAAAAAAAGCACTAACACGGAAGCGGCCACAATCTCTCACAATGGCAAAATTCGATTCACGACTTTTACGAAATTCCTGACGCCGATCTGGCTCCATAGCACTGTCGAGTAATGCCGCCACATCACTCTCGGTGAGTTTTTCACCTTGAGGTCGCAATTCGCCATCCACGCGAAACAAAATTGGCGCACCAACCGTGATGTACAGATCCGACGCTTTCAGCGCCAGCATACCTTCGAGAAATTTATTTAGATCCATCTTCCGTATTCACCATTATCTGTATGAACGTTACGAGAATTGCTGCACTTCTAACCCGATCTTACTATCGACCTCTTCACGAGCGACCATACCTTGTGCCATTAACTGACGAGCATTTTGCTCCATGGTTTGCATGCCGTGAGCCGCACCAGTTTGAATGATCGAATACATCTGCGCGACTTTGTCTTCACGGATCAAGTTACGAATCGCAGGCGTTGCCATCATGATTTCATGGCATGCAATACGGCCACCACCATTACGTTTCAATAATTTTTGTGCGATAACCGAACGAAGGGATTCAGAAAGCATCGAGCGCACCATATCTTTATCACTACCAGGGAACACATCGATAATACGGTCAATGGTTTTTGCCGCCGAGCTGGTGTGTAACGTGCCGAACACTAAGTGCCCCGTTTCCGCTGCCGTTAACGCAAGGCTGATGGTTTCTTTGTCACGCATCTCACCAACCAGAATGACATCCGGGTCTTCACGTAATGCGCTGCGCAGTGCGTTTTGGAAACTATGCGTATCACGGTGTACTTCACGCTGGTTGATCAAACATTTATTGTTGTTGTGAACAAATTCAATCGGATCTTCAATTGTGAGTACGTGCTTGTTGTGATTACGGTTAATGTAGTCAACAATGGCTGCTAAGGTCGTCGATTTACCAGAACCTGTTGGGCCAGTAACCAGAACTAAGCCTTTTTCAGCGTTCGCAATTTTTTTGAAGATCTCGGGAGCTTCCAGCTCTTCCAAAGTTGGAATGCTACTTGGAATGGTACGGAATACTGCCGCACAGCCACGAGATTGGTTGAAAGCGTTGACACGGAAACGACCAACGTTATGCAACTCAAAAGAGAAGTCGACTTCGAGTTTTTCTTCGAACTCACTGCGTTGGGCATCGTTCATGATTTCGAAAACCAAACGATGCACTTCTTGGTGTGTAAACGCTGGAATGCCTAGTTTTCTCACATCCCCATCAATACGAACCATTGGTGGGACACCTGCAGAAAGATGTAGATCTGAGGCATTATGTTTTACACTAAAATCCAGTAACTCAGTGATATCCATTTAAAATCCTTAAGTCTAAAGTACAGCTATGAGTAGTATTCAACAAAATATTGAACATATCACCTCTCAAATTCGATATGACGAACAAAAATGTGGTCGAACTCCAGAGTCAGTGCAACTTCTAGCGGTAAGCAAAACTAAACCTGTCGAGGCAATTCTCGAAGCCCACCAAGCGGGACAAACCGCCTTTGGTGAAAACTACGTCCAAGAGGGCGTCAGTAAAGTTCAGCACTTTGCCGAGCATTATCCAGATAATCGAATCGAATGGCACTTCATTGGCCCGATTCAGTCGAATAAATCGCGACTTGTTGCCGAACATTTCGATTGGGTTCACACCATCGATCGAACCAAGATTGCTCAACGCCTGAATGATCAGCGTCCAAGCGAACTTAAACCGCTACAAGTTCTGATTCAGGTTAACACCAGTGGTGAAGCATCTAAGTCTGGTGTCACCGAAGCGGAAGTATTCGAGCTGGCGGAGTTGATTTCTCGCCTACCCAACCTCACTTTAAGAGGGTTGATGTCGATTCCTGCCAACGTGTCTGACTACGAATCACAGCTTCATGAGTTTCAGAAGTTGGCCACATTGAAGCAAACACTCGAAGCTCAGTTCCCAGAAATCGATACATTATCAATGGGAATGAGTGGTGATATGACCGCTGCAATCGAAGCTGGTAGTACAATGGTTCGTATTGGAACCGCTATTTTCGGCGCGCGAGACTACAGCTAAATCAACAAAACGCTCACTAGCGACATAAATTCGTCGTTAAATTAAAGAGTAAATCGCGCAATCATCTTACTCGCCAATAGGAGCAGTAAGTAACAGCGGCGCCATTATACACCTGAGCGCACAACAAACTCTAAATATCATGATGGAAATCAGACAAATGGAACATAAAAAAATCGCCTTCATTGGTGCTGGCAACATGGTGAGAGCCATTGTTTCTGGCTTGGTTGCTAACGGATACCCAGCGCAAAACATTACCGCGACAGCGCCTTCAGAGGCACGCCGTCTTCCGCTAGAACAAGATTTTGGCATCCGTACCACCAGCGATAACATCCAAGCTGCGACCGAAGCGGATGTGGTGGTATTGTCTGTGAAACCGCAAATGATGGCTGATGTTTGTAAACCACTGCAAGCGATCGATTTCACTAATAAACTGGTGATTTCTATTGCCGCTGGCATCAACTGTTCACGATTGGATGATATGCTAGCCACCAAATTGAACTTGGTTCGTGTTATGCCAAATACGCCATCACAACTTGGGTTGGGCATGAGTGGTTTATTCGCACCAGCCCATGTAACTGAGCAAGACAAAGCTTTTGCTGCAGAGTTAATGGAAGCGGTCGGTAAAGTATGTTGGGTTGAGCAAGAGTCTGGCATCAATAATGTGATTGCCGCAGCAGGCAGTGCTCCGGCATACTTCTTCCTGTTTATGGAGGCGATGCAAGCAGAAGCGATTGCTCAAGGTTTTGATAAAGACACCGCTCGACTATTGGTTCAGCAAGCTGCATTGGGCGCGGCCAGTATGGTGGTTAGCAACCCAGAAACTGAGCTATCGACCCTGCGTGAGAACGTGACATCGAAAGGTGGGACAACGGCAGAAGCACTGCGTACATTCAACGAACATCAACTTTCAGATATTGTTGCTAAAGCCATGCAAGCTGCTGTGGCTCGCGCGGAAGAAATGGAAAAACTGTTTTAATTATTTGGATGAACTCCGTTTAGTATCATCCATCACTTGTTAAGGGTACCTTATGAATTCAATGAGTTTTCTCATCTCAACCCTATTTGACCTGTACATCATGGTCGTAATTTTGCGAATTTGGTTGCAAGCTGCACGCGCAGACTTCTACAACCCATTCTCGCAATTCATAGTAAAAGCGACTCAGCCGGTCATTGGTCCACTGCGCCGCATTATCCCTTCCGTGGGGAATATTGACCTAGCAACAGTGTTGTTTGCCTACGTGTTGTGTGTGCTTAAATTTGTCGTTCTGATCCTGATAGCTTCGAACGGTTCCGTCTCTTTCAGCGCTGATTTCTTGTTCTTGGGCTTGTTATCATTAATCAAAGCCGCTGGAGGTCTGCTGTTCTGGGTACTATTGATCCGTGCAATTTTGAGCTGGGTAAGCCAAGGTCGCAGCCCTATCGAGTACGTATTCCATCAATTAACCGAGCCAATGTGCGCACCAATCCGTCGTATTATTCCGGCTATTGGTGGTCTTGATTTGAGCGTACTGGTGCTGTTTATCGGCTTGCAGTTCGCGAACTTCTTGATGGGTGATATCATTGGTCCAATTTGGTTCCAGTTATAATGTCAGCCGCAGTTTGGCAAGATGGCGAGGACATCATCCTAAAGCTCTATATTCAACCTAAAGCAAGCCGCGATAAAATTGTTGGCTTGCATGGTGAAGAGCTCAAAATCGCCATTACTGCTCCACCTGTCGATGGCAAAGCTAATGCGCACCTAACTAAGTTCTTAGCCAAGCAGTTTAAAATCGCTAAGGGTTTGGTTCACATAGAAAAAGGTGAATTAGGACGGCACAAACAAATTCGGATAGAATCACCTACCCAGATACCGACAGAAATTAAAGCCATCTTATGATGGCTTTTTATTTACAATTTTGTACCACACTTACTAGTACCAATGACTGAGTTCGCATTTTTACCCCGTGACCAAGGTAAAATTGCGGCTATGGTTGTTTTATAACAAGTGCTTTGAGGAAGTAACAATGAGCAAATGGATTACCGCATTACTGATCAGCCTATTGTCGTTACCAAGCTTCGCCGATCAGTTTAAAAATATGAAAGATATCGAAGTACACTATGTCGCGTTTAACTCGACATTCTTAACACCGAAAGTCGCACGTAGCTACGATATCAAGCGTAATGGATACCTCGCTGTGGTTAATATTAGCGTGCTAGATAGAGCTTCATTGGGTAAACCTGCATTAGAAGCAAAAATTGCTGGACGCGCGAAAAACCTCATCGGCCAAACTCAGACCTTGTCCTTTCGTGAAGTCAAAGAAGGCAATGCGATATACTATTTAGCCGAACTGCCAATTACCCACGAAGAAACTTTTACTTTCGATATTGACGTAAAAGCTGGAAACAAAGGCTCAGGTAAGCTTAAATTCACCCAGAAGTTTTATGTTGAAGAGTAATTGGGTTGTGATGATCCAAAAGCTTTTGGATCTAAGCAGGCTAAAAACCACTTATTAGTTAAAGAATATCTAGAGGAGAACGATTTGTTCTCCTCTATCACTATTAAAAGAGATTCCCATGAAAAAAATTGTGCTAGCAACCGGTAACCAAGGCAAAGTTCGTGAAATGGCAGATTTATTGTCTGACTTCGGTTTTGAAGTATTAGCGCAAAGTGAATTCAATGTATCGGAAGTAGCAGAAACGGGTACAACCTTCATTGAAAACGCGATCATCAAAGCTCGCCATGCCGCACAAGAAACAGGGCTTCCTGCGATTGCAGATGACTCTGGCTTAGAAGTCGATTTCTTAAAAGGCGCTCCGGGCATTTACTCTGCACGTTACGCAGGCGAGAACGCATCTGATCAAGAGAATCTAGAAAAATTGCTATCGGCAATGGAAGGCGTACCAGAAGCAGAACGTACAGCACGTTTCCACTGCGTATTAGTCCTCATGCGCCACGAGAACGACCCAACGCCTATCGTCTGCCACGGAAAATGGGAAGGCCGCATTCTAACTGAAGCGCACGGTGAAAATGGCTTTGGCTACGACCCAATCTTCTTTGTTCCTGAAGACAACTGTGCGTCAGCCGAACTTGAACCTGCACGTAAGAAACAACTGTCTCACCGCGGTAAAGCGCTCCAGTCGTTGTTTGCTCAACTATCTGAGCAAGTGTCTCAGTAATCACGAGCGAATTAGACCATGTTAACGCCCCCAGCACTCAGCTTGTATGTACACATCCCTTGGTGTGTACAAAAGTGCCCGTATTGCGACTTTAACTCTCACGCGCTCAAAACCGAGATTCCAGAAGAAGAGTACATCAGTGCCCTTCTAGAAGATTTGGATACTGACATTCAGAAATACCGCCTTAACGAAGCGCCACGTCCACTGCATTCAATCTTCATTGGTGGTGGTACGCCGAGTTTGATTTCGGCAGAAGGCATCGAGCGTCTACTTAAGGGCATTGAAGCGCGTATTCCGTTCAAGCCTGAAATCGAAATCACCATGGAAGCGAACCCAGGTACCATCGAAGCAGAGCGTTTTGTTGGCTACCGCAAAGCTGGTGTAACGCGTATCTCTATCGGCGTGCAAAGCTTTGAGCAACATAAGCTTGAGCGTTTGGGGCGCATTCACGGCCAAGACGAAGCCGTCAATGCTGCTAAGCTGGCGCACCAAATCGGTTTGAACAGCTTTAACCTCGATCTCATGCACGGCTTACCTGATCAAAGCATCGAACAAGCCTTGGCAGATTTGGAAAAAGCGATTGAGTTGGCACCGCCGCACTTGTCTTGGTATCAGCTGACCATCGAACCAAACACCATGTTTTACTACAAGCCACCAACGCTACCTGACGATGATGACTTGTGGGATATTTTCGAGCTCGGACACCAAAAACTTTCAGCAGCGGGTTATGTGCAATATGAAATCTCGGGTTACAGCAAGCCGGGCTATCAGTGTCAGCACAACCTCAACTACTGGCGCTTTGGCGATTACCTTGGTATCGGTTGTGGCTCTCATGGCAAACTCAGTTTTACCGACGGACGTATTATTCGAACGACAAAGGTAAAACACCCGCGTGGCTATTTAGCGGCTTATCAAAATATGGTCAAACCTTATCTGCATACGGAACATGTCGTCGCGGATGAAGATCGTCCATTCGAGTTCTTTATGAACCGATTCCGCTTAATGGAAGCATGCCCGAAGCAAGATTACGTGGACACCACAGGCTTGCCGCTCAGTACGATTCAAGAAACGATTGATTGGGCGTTAGAAATGGGCTACTTGAGTGAAACCGCCCCTCATTGGCAAATTACTGAAAAAGGGAAGCTCTTCCTTAATGACTTGCTCGAAGCCTTTATGGCCGAAGAAAGCGAAGAGTAACGCAGCCCAAAAACAAAAAAGCCTCTCAATTGAGAGGCTTTTTATATAGAACATTCAACATTAGAAAATCGAACGGCCAATTCGCTCCGATAGCAATTCAAGCGCCTTAGTACCAGCAAGGGAGTTACCTGAAGGGTCAAGCTCTGGAGACCATACTGCAATGGTCATTTCACCAGGTACTACCGCGATAATGCCACCACCAACACCAGACTTACCAGGCATACCAACGCGATAAGCAAACTCGCCCGCGCCATCATACAAGCCACACGTTGCTAACAGTGCATTAAGTTGTTTGGTTTGCACAGGAGAAACTACAGGCTTACCCGTTTGTACCGATGTGCCCTTGTTTGCTAAATAGCTAAACGTTTTAGCCAAATCGACGCAACTCATCTTCAGCGCACAAGCGTGGAAGTAGTTTTGTAGTACTGGAATCACTTCATTTTCGAAGTTGCCAAACGAACGCATGAGATATGCAATCGCCGCATTACGATCACCATGCATCATTTCGGATGCCGCAACGACTTTGTCATACACAATATGGGTATCACCAGAAAGCTGACGTACAAACTCCAACAGACGCTGACGAGGTGCAGATAAGCGAGTTTGCAACAGATCCGCCACAACTATCGCTCCAGCATTAATAAAAGGATTGCGAGGAATACCTTGCTCCATTTCTAGCTGGATTAGCGAGTTAAATGCCTGCCCCGAAGGCTCTTTTCCCACTCGAGACCAAATTTCTTCTTGCTTGTACAAGCACATCGCTAACGTCAAGCTCAATGCTTTTGAAATAGATTGGATAGAGAAAGGTTCATCGGCATCGCCCGCCTTAATAACCTCACCTTCGTTGGTGTATACCGCAATACCTAACTTGTTGCTGGGTACTTTTGCCAGAGCAGGAATGTAATCAGCCACTTTGCCTTGGCCGATTAAAGGGCGCACTTCCGCCAAAATATCTGTCAAAATTTCCACTGTCGGTTTCATTCTCTACCTTCTATTTACAAGAGAACTCGTTGAGCTCAGAGGTAAAAAAAGCCAACGTGTCGTTGGCTTTTCCATAGGGTTCGTTCGACTCAAGTCGATTATGGTTTTACTGCCACAATAATATTGCGGTTGATAGATTGATCAACACGGTGAAGATAACCGATGTAAGGCTCTTCTGAAAGTACCTTCCAACCTTGCTCTTCAAATAATGCCGCGACGTCTTTCCATTTCAACGTAAATTCATTGAAAGACAACACCACTGAACCTTGTTTTTTCAGTACCACTTTCCATGCAGGCAGAGCCTCTTTTAAAAGCTCTAGTGGGCTGCGGTTCAGTTTGCTGTCCTTGGCATTTTTGCTGCCGTGCTGCACACCATAAGGCAGATCAGACACCATCACATCAACTGAGTTCTTTTTCACGACTTGATCAGCGATACGAGTATCAGCCGAATACAGCTTCATAAACTGAAGATTGCCTTGGTTGTAATCTTCTTTATTTGCTGCAGCTTCAACCACGAAACCATCCGCCACTTTCTTGCCACCCGCAGTGCGCTTTTCTTTGCTCACTTTGTGCTTAAAGCGGCCATTCTTCATGAACTTAACGATAAAGGTCTGGATCTCTTGCACCCACTTGGCATTGATCTCTACCCCCACCACGTTCAAACCATGGATCAAGCCTTCAAACAAGGTTGTACCTTTACCACACATTGGATCCATTAAGGTCAGCTGCTCACTTCCCGTATTGGACGCACTAATGCCGATATTCACCATCAAGCGAGTAAACTGCTCGTTTGTTTTCCCGGTATAACGCAGAATCTGACTCATGCTTTCCGGGAAAGTATTGAACGCTGGCGCTTGAATTGGTCGAAGTAAACCATCTTCGCGCACTTCAAATAGTGCATAGTAAATCGAAGAGGCTGCGATTCTTCGCGTCTGCTCATCGCTTAGAGCTTCCTGACAAGAAAACACCAACGCTGCAGGTAAGCCAACCTCTTTACTACCAATTTCTGTCACATCCACGCCTTGTGAAGCTAAAATTGCTTTTAGCTCTGAACAGGCAATGGTCATTGCGCTATCAAAGTAAATTCGGTTATGACCCGGATTCGCTAATATCGCGTAATGGTACATCCCATGAACTCCTCTAGTTACGCGATACGCTTATATTTGATATCCCACACACCGTGACCAAGACGGTGACCACGAGCTTCAAACTTCGTTAAAGGACGGTCGTCTGGACGAGGAACGAAATCACCATCTTTAGCAATGTTTTCGAAACCTGGCGCTTGGTTCATAACTTCAATCATGTGCTCTGCGTAGTTTTCCCAGTCTGTCGCCATGTGGAAAACACCTTCATTAGGGATCAGCTTCTCACGAACCATTTCAGCAAAACCTAATTGAACAATGCGACGCTTGTGGTGACGTTTCTTGTGCCAAGGGTCTGGGAAGAACAACTGCAGTGTCGATAGGCTGCCGTTTGGAATCATATGCTCAAACACTTCCACTGCGTCATGGCACATCACACGCAGGTTAGTAACTCCCGCCTCACGCGCATCCGCAAGACAAGCACCAACACCCGGGCTGTGTACTTCGATACCAATGAAGTTCTTCTCTGGTGCATTCTTTGCCATTTCAACCAATGAAGCACCCATACCAAAACCGATCTCAAGCACTACTGGGTTATCGTTGCCAAACACTGCTTTCCAATCGAGAAGTTCAGCTTTGAAGTCAATACCCATCGTTGGCCAGCATTCATTCATCGCGCTCTCTTGACCTTTAGTCAAACGCCCTTCACGGCGCACAAAGCTGCGGATTTTGCGGATCAGCTTTCCGTCTTCGTTGTATTCGTTAGTGGTTACTTCACTCATTGATTTTGCCTGCACATTGATTAATCAAAGCGGGGATTATCCAAAGAATTTACTGAGGTGCAAGTATTTGTTGAGCTCTTGGCCTATGGCAGCCCAAAAGCAATAGCACACCTCTTTATATCCCTACTGTTTATCCGTTGTACTTCTTGCCCATTATGTGGTGCAATTTTGCACCTAACCAATAATAGAATACAGAGCAAGTCGTGACACCTTTCGCCAATGCCATCCTAGAATGGTATGACGCATATGGAAGAAAAGATCTTCCGTGGCAACAAAATAAGACCGCATACAGTGTCTGGTTGTCTGAAATCATGCTTCAGCAAACTCAGGTCACTACGGTTATTCCGTATTACCAACGTTTCTTAGAGCGTTTTCCAACCGTGCTCGATCTTGCCAATGCTGAGCAAGATGAAGTCCTGCACCTTTGGACTGGCTTAGGGTATTACGCCCGAGCCCGTAACCTTCACAAAGCAGCACAAGAGGTCGCCTCTACATACAATGGTGAGTTTCCTCTTGATATAGAGAAAATGAACGCCTTACCGGGGATTGGCCGCTCTACCGCAGCCGCCGTTTTATCGTCTGTGTATAAACAACCACATGCGATTCTTGATGGCAACGTGAAGCGCACCCTATCCCGCTGTTTCGCAGTCGAAGGATGGCCAGGACAAAAAAAGGTTGAAAACCAGCTGTGGGAAATTGCCGAAACGCATACCCCACAAACGGACGTAGATAAGTATAACCAGGCAATGATGGACATGGGCGCGATGGTCTGCACACGCAGCAAACCCAAATGTAGCCTCTGCCCTGTTGCGGATCTGTGTGTGGCAAAACAACAAGGCAATGTGCTCGACTACCCGGGTAAAAAACCGAAAAAAGACAAGCCAATCAAGCAAACTCGTTTTGTAATGCTTCATCACAACACCGAAAATGGTCATGAAGTGTGGTTAGAACAAAGACCACAAACAGGCATTTGGGGTGGCTTATTTTGCTTCCCACAAACCGAACATGTAGATGTAGAAAGCGACATTGAATTGCTACTGGATCAACGTGGCATTCAAACCAGCAATATCAAGCAGCAGCAAACACTGATTACCTTTCGCCATACCTTTAGCCATTACCACCTCGATATCACGCCAATTTTGATTGATTTATCAAAGCAACCGGACGTGATAATGGAAGGCAACAAAGGTCTTTGGTATAACTTATCTAAACCTGAAGAAGTCGGTTTAGCCGCGCCAGTAAAACTATTGCTGGAAGCGCTACCCCACGAACTTCGTTAATTGAATACAAGGAGTCATTATGAGCCGCACTGTATTTTGTGCTCGACTAAAAAAAGAAGGCGAAGGTCTAGACTTTCAACTTTACCCTGGTGAACTAGGTAAACGCATTTTCGACAACATCTCGAAAGAAGCGTGGGCTCAGTGGCAACACAAACAAACCATGTTGATCAACGAAAAGAAACTCAACATGATGGATCCAGAGCACCGAAAACTGATCGAAACAGAAATGGTAAACTTCCTCTTTGAAGGAAAAGACGTTCATATCGAAGGTTACACACCGCCGAGCGAATAAAGTCGCTTGAGTTAAAACAATGACATCACAACCACTTGTGGTGTCATTTTTCTATTACCTTCAATAGCCCTGATACTTATGAAAAAAATTGTCTTTATTGCTGCCGCACTTTTAATGGCTGGCTGTAGCCGTGAATTCGTCGAAAAGATTTATGACGTCAACTACGAGCCCACAAACCGTTTTGCCAATAACTTAGCTGAGCTACCTGGACAATTTGAAAAAGATACCGCCGCGTTAGATGCCCTGATCAATAGTTTCTCTGGTAATATTCAAAAGCGCTGGGGTAAAAAAGAAATTAAGTACGCAGGCAAAAGTAATTACGTCAAATATATCGATAACTACCTTAGCCGTGCCGAGGTCGACTTTCGCAAAGGCGTGATCACGATTGAAACCGTATCACCGACCGAGCCCCAAAAGCACCTCAAAGAGGCGATTGTCACTACCTTACTCACGCCAGACGATCCAGCTCACGTCGACTTGTTCTCCTCAAAAGGAATCACGTTAGAAGGGCAACCATTTCTGTATAAACAAGTTGTCGATCAAGACAATAAGCCAATTCAGTGGTCTTGGCGGGCAAACCGATTTGCGGAGTATCTCATCGCAAACAAGATCAAGACCAAAGACGTTGATTTCAAGAAAGCGTATTACGTCGAAATCCCCATGGTTGAAGATCATTTTTCAACACGCAGCTACCAATACGCCGATATCGTGCGCCGAGCTTCCAAAAAATACGATATTCCAGAAGATTTGATATACGCCATTATTAAAACCGAGAGCAGCTTCAACCCGTACGCAGTAAGTTGGGCAAATGCGTATGGCTTAATGCAAGTTGTACCTAAAACCGCCGGTCGAGACGTATTCAAGCTCGTGAAAAAGCGCTCAGGCCAACCAAGCCCTGAATATTTGTTTAATCCAGAAAACAACATCGATACCGGTACTGCGTATTTCTACATCTTAAAAAATCGTTATTTAAGAGAAGTCCATCACCCTACCTCTCTCGAGTACAGTATGATTTCCGCTTACAATGGCGGTACTGGAGGTGTTTTAAACACATTCCATCGCAGCGATCGCAAACGCGCAATGCAAGATCTTAATTCGTTGCAACCCAACCAAGTTTATTGGGCACTAACTAAGAAACACCCGAACGCAGAAGCACGTCGTTACCTAGAAAAAGTTACAAATTTCAAAAAGGAATTTAACTCAAAGCAAACTTTGTAGTGACAGTTGAATAAAAAGCGTTCGAACAAGCACTTTTTTGAAATTATTTAAAAAAAGTGGTTGACGCAAAGCGGGAAAATCCGTTTAATAGCGCTCCGTCGCCCGGATAGCTCAGTCGGTAGAGCAGAGGATTGAAAATCCTCGTGTCGGTGGTTCGATTCCGCCTCCGGGCACCACAATTTGATTTGTTGGTGTCTTAACGAAATGTTATAACACGGACAAAAGCAC
>NZ_SHOE01000012.1:0-151039 GCF_012275705.1 Vibrio chemaguriensis | reverse complement strand
TAGAAAGATAATTTATATCGATATATTTCTATCTTATTGATTATCGTATGATGAAGAATTAAATAATTGGAAGAAGAGGGTAGGATATTAATAATATTTCTACTACTTATTTTTTGTTCGATTTTAATTAAATCAATGAAATGAAAGCGGTTGTTTAGATTAAAGTAGTGGAGCATAGTTTGCCCCATTACTTTGGCATAAATTACTTAGAATCAGGCTCAATGATTAAAATAATACCATCGATATCTTTTATTTTAACGCGCGTTCCTGCTGGAAGTGCTTGATCCGACTGTGCCGACCACGTGGTATCGGCAACCTTGATACGATTGAGCCCAACAGAAAAGTCCTCTTCAATGGTAAGTGTGCGTCCGATTAACTGCTTATACTTTTGGTTCAGATCTCTTTCTTGGTCTTCTTTCTTGTCTTGAGACCATTGTCGTCGCCACCATAACCAAGTGGTGATTAAGCTGAAACTTGCAAAGCAAAGCCATTGTAATTGCCAGCTCATTGGCAAAACGGTCATTAGTGCCCCAACGATAAGTGCAGAAACTCCGAGCCAGAGAAAATATCCCGCAGTCCCAAGTAGCTCTACCGCTAGAAGTGCAAAACCGAAGGCTAGCCAATGCCAGAAAGAGACGCCTTCCAGCAAACTGAAAAAGTCCATAAGTTATTCTTTATCTTGTTGTTTAAACATCTCTGCTATCCCTGCAACCGAGCCCATTAGTCCGGTCGCTTCTAATGGAAGCATAATGATTTTGCCGTTTTCGGCTTGACCAATGCTTTTGATCGCTTCGGTATAGCCCTGAGCAATGAAGTAATTGACTGCTTGCATATCGCCTTTGGCAATCGCTTCAGAAACCATATAAGTCGCTTTTGCTTCTGCTTGTGCGGCGCGTTCACGAGCTTCAGCATGGAGAATAGCAGACTGCTTTTCGCCCTCAGCTTTTAATATCTCCGATTGCTTATGACCTTCAGCCTTTAAAATTTCAGCTTGGCGTACCCCTTCTGCTTCGAGAATCTCCGCACGTTTATTTCGCTCGGCTTTCATTTGAGCATTCATCGCCGCCGTTAGATCGGATGGTGGCTGGACATCTTTTATTTCAATTCGTGTGACTTTTACACCCCATGGGTTGGTGGCTTGGTCAACAATTGCCAGCAGCTTGGAGTTGATCATGTCACGCTGACTCAGCATTTCGTCCAACTCCATTGAGCCTAAAACGGTACGGATATTGGTGAGAGTTAAATTTCTAATGGCATGTTCCAAATCGTTGACTTCATAAGCCGCTTTGGCAGCATCGATGACTTGAACAAATCCGACCGCATCAATAACCACGTTAGCGTTGTCTTTTGAAATAACTTCTTGCGCTGGAATATCAAGAACGCGCTCCATCATGTTGACTTTTTGCCCTATCTTATCAACAAATGGGATGATCAAGTTTAAGCCGGGTTTTAGCGTATGGGTGTAGCGTCCGAAGCGTTCGACTGTCCAGTTATTTCCTTGTGGCACCGTCTTAATGGCTGAAGATAAGATAACTACAGCAAGAACGACGAAAATACCGATGGTAATCAGTGAATCAATTGGCATGAGTTATTCCCTTAAGTGCATAATGTCCGATTCATTTTTACCTATTTATAGACAATAGACAATTGAAGTTCTGAGAACCTTAAGAGGTTATTGGTTTTTTATATAACAAAGGCCGGAATATCCGGCCTTTAGTTGAAGTTTCGCTTTTCAGCGAGTTAGTACAGAATCGAATACAGCTGACGGCGATATTTGCTTGCTAATGCGTTGCCTTGACCTAGCGCGCTGAGAATATCCATAAAAGTCTTCTTCACTTCACCGTCTTGGGCGCCCAAGTCTTTTTTAAGAATATTCCACAGCAGTTCCAGCGCTTCTTCATCACGACCCACTTGGTTGTACTGTACCGCCAATTCACAAGCAAGTTCGAAGTTTGCCATGTCTGCTGCGTATGCTTGTTCTAGTCGTTGTAACTCAGGGCTATCTGCAGCCTGCAAATGCAGCTCGAGCTTGGCTATTAGACTCTTGTAGTAGTTATCTTGATACTCAAGAGGGATAGCGTTCAGTAGCTCTTGGGCGACATCAAATTGTTTGGTTTCTAATAAACAATCAGCCATCGCGAGTTTCACATCGCCACGCTCTTGCAGTTCTGGCGGCAAAGTGTGGATGATGCTTAAAGCCTGAGCATGTTCACCTTGCTGAAGAAGTTCACTGACTTGCTTTAATAGCTGTTCATCTGGGCTTGGCAAATGCTTTTGTAGCATGGTTGCAATGGCATCAATTGGCTGAGGGCCACCCAATCCATCGACGGCTTGACCATTTATAAACAGCGCGATAGTTGGCAATACTTGCACACCAAATTGAGACGCTAGAGCCGGCTGATCTTCACAATTTAATAAAGCAAGCGTAAATGCACCGTTGTACTGTTGAGCAAGAGATTGCAACTCAGGGAGTATCTGTGCGCTTTCTGGTTGAGCATTGGCCCAAAAGTGGATCAGAACGGGCGTGTTCATTGATCCTTCAAGAGTTTCGCGAAAGTTCTGTTCTGTTATCTCAACGATAAATGGGGATTGCATCAGAGTATCCTTGCTTTGTGTCTTGTCGTTGATAATAGATATGGAGTTGATTTAAGGGAAATTCAAGCGATGGTTGCTAATCGTCATCAATAATGAATCATTCTATTTTGTGAAAGGATGCGGTAAGAGAATAGTGTTACTGCTGAATAGGTGTAAGGCAAAAAGAAAACGCTGCCGAAGCAGCGCAGTTCTAATGCTATTTGTTAGTGCGGTATCAAAATAGGATGAACATGGTCAACACTACACCCACACTAAGCCAGTTAAGCTGATTTAATGTCATTGTTGCCTCGCAGTAGTAAAAACATTGCTACAAAACGTAATGGGTGGCGATACCAAATCTAAGCAACTCAATCACTTTAGGCGAAAGAATCCCCGCTGAATTGCGTAGAAATTGATTCGTTTGGTTGAGGTTTTTTTAACCTGCATGTTCATAATGACATCACATTGTTACGGTGAAATTACATTTCGACAAAACTTTTTTATGCAGCCTGTCGCAAAATTTTATCAAGTACACGGGTTGGTAATAACCTTTTCAAGATTGCGAATAATTTAGTCGGCGTAGTAATTCGATAGCGAATTTTAGGTGAAGTGCTAGTTAATGCATGAAGAACAGGTGCGACGCAGGACTCTGCAGGTAAAACAAATCGATTATTAGATTTGTCGTTGTTGAGTCGCTCTCTTTGTCCTTCATAGGCGAGGCGGTGAGGGCTGGATTCAATATCAATCCACTTCTCGAAGGCTTTTAATGCATTGTTTCTAAATTGAGTTTCGATAGGCCCAGGTTCTATCAATGCCACTTTGATATTCGTATCCGCAAGCTCTAGCCGTAGTGTGTCAGTCCAGCCTTCTAGGGCAAACTTTGACGCATTGTAGGCGCCGCGGTATTTCATTGCAGCAAAGCCAAGAACAGAACTGTTTTGTATTATGCGACCTTCGCCTTGTATGCGCATGTGAGGAAGCACTTCTCTGACTAACTGGTGCCAACCAAAAAAGTTGGTCTGAAATTGAGCTTGAAGAGCCTCGGTGGGCAAGTCTTCCAATGCACCGGGCTGGCCATAGGCACCATTATTGAACACGGCATAAAGCTTACCTTCTGCTAGCTCTAATGCTTGCTTTACGCCCGAAGAAATACTTTCAGGGCTGTTTAGGTCTAGCTTGATGCAGGTTAGCCCTTCATTAATTAGACGTTGGACATCTTGCTCTTTCCTACAAGATGCTATGACATGAAATCCCTCGTTTTGCAGGGCGTGAGCGCACACGTAACCGATACCGGTTGAGCAACCCGTAATAAGAATCGACTTTTTCATAAATTAAGCCTCAAGCAACATTGAATGAGGTGATCATTCATCAGCTCCGGTCATGAAGCAAGTGCTTGAGTGCTGGCTCTATTCTGGAGTAGCTAAATTTGAAGCCAAGTTCGGTGAGCTTTTTGGGTTTGGCTCTCATGCTATCGAACAATAAACAGGAAGATTCACCCATTAGGAGTTCCATTGCCCATTTAGGCGTGAACAAGATATGTGGTCGTTTGAGCGTTTTTGCCAACGTACCGCTAAAGATACGGTTAGTCACAGGGTGAGGTGCGCACATATTGAACGCACCGTGGGCATGTGGTGTTTCAAGCAAGTACATGATGGCGCGGACCATATCCAGAATGTGAATCCAAGGCATGTACTGGTTACCGTTCCCGAGCGGGCCGCCTACACCAAGTTTGTAAGGTAAGAGCATTTTCGCCAAAGCCCCGCCATTAAGGCCGAGTACTACGCCAGTTCGCAATAGACAAACACGTGTTTGTTCAGACTCTGCGCGTTTGGCTATTTGCTCCCACTTTGCACAAACTTCGTGAGGAAAGTCTTCACTGTTAACATGCAGGCACTCATCAAACGGGTGGTCTTGTTGATCGCCATAGTAACCAACGGCCGAGCCACTAATAAAAACAGCGGGAGGTTCTGTGCTGGCGTGAATCAGCTCAACGATTTGTTCGGTAATTTTCCAGCGACTTTTGCAGATTTTTTCTTTCTGCTCACTGGTCCATCTTTTATCTGCGATAGGCTCACCCGCAAGATTAATTATGGCATCAATGTGATTGAGATCGGCGAATGACTCAAGCGAGTCAAGGTATTCGATATTACCCAAATCAGCATGTTGGAGGCGTTGTTTTGCATGCTCTGGAGAGCGTGTAAGTAGCATAACTTGGTGAGTGGATAGCAGCTTGAGCAACTCCGAACCAATAAACCCAGTGCCACCTGTGAGTAATATCTTCATGTTATCTCTTTGAATGTACAGGTATTAGAACATTATAGTCGTTTTGTGCTGAGCTTGATCATCTCACGACTATTATTTCTAGGATAGTGGCAAGCCTGTAGCGAGGCTACTGACTTCACATATTGAAAAAATGTAACTAAATGTTATGCATGGCGCTAATTCGTTCACGGTAGGAGAACTAAATCTATGCCAGACTAAAAACATCGCTAACGGAAAAAGCGTAATCAGTTTGCACCATCAAGGAGGATAGGTATGGAAGCATTTGTTGCTCTTTTTCGAGCGCTCCTTAATAGTGCTCGCGATCTGCTACCCATCGTTGTTGTTATCACTTTTTTTCAATTAGTTGTTTTGCAAGAGCCACTTCCTAATCTCATCTCCATTCTTTTTGGCTTATTGCTTGTGGTTTTAGGGTTAACGTTTTTTATTTTTGGTCTAGAGCTTGGTCTTTTTCCTATCGGAGAGAGTATGGCTCAAGCCTTTGCAAAAAAAGGTAGCGTGTTCTGGTTGTTAGTTTTTGCGTTTTGTTTGGGGTTTGGCACCACGATCGCAGAGCCAGCATTAACGGCCGTAGCAGAAGAAGCATCAGAAGTTGCGGCAGAAGGAGGGATGATCACAAACTCAGAGCAATCCATGCAGGACTATGGACAAGGGCTACGAGTAACGGTGGCACTTTCTGTGGGGATCGCCATCGTTATTGGCGTTCTGCGCATCTTAAAAGGGTGGCCAATTCATTACATGATCATCGGCGGCTACGTCGGCGTTGTAGTCCTGACGTGGTTTGCACCGGAAGCCATTATTGGCGTTGCTTATGATTCTGGAGGTGTGACGACGTCGACTATCACCGTGCCTTTGGTCACTGCACTAGGGGTTGGTTTAGCATCGGCGATTAAAGGGCGCAACCCCATGGTGGATGGTTTTGGTTTAATCGCTTTTGCCTCGCTTCTACCGATGATGTTTGTGATGGTTTACGGAATGGTCGTAACATGATTTCAATTGAACATTTCCTAGACACTTTATTATCGACCGTTCGAGATGTCATTCCCATCGCCAGCATTATTTTTGGTTTTCAGTTAGCGGTGTTAAGGCGTCCAGTTAACAACCTTAAGAAGGTTTTGCTTGGGTTTGTTTATGTGATTCTTGGGCTCGCTCTTTTTTTGCTCGGATTAGAAATGGCTCTGTTTCCGCTCGGAGAGACCATGGCCGTGCAACTGACGGCACCGGAATTTTTACAAGAGTTTAAAGTCTCTGTGGGAAAAGCCTTAGTGTGGGTCGACTACTATTGGGTGTATACCTTCGCCTTTTTTATCGGTTTTAGTACCACGATTGCTGAGCCTTCTCTAATCGCTGTAGCGATAAAAGCAAACCAAGTTTCTGGTGGCAGCATCAGTATTAACGGCTTACGCGTGGCCGTTGCATTTGGGGTAGCCATTGGCATCGCGCTAGGGAGCTATCGGATTGTTGTCGGTGACCCTATTCACTATTACATCATTGCGGGTTACATCGTGGTTGTGATTCAAACGTTTTATGCGCCAAAGCTTATTGTTCCACTCGCCTACGATTCTGGAGGCGTCACGATTTCTACTGTCACTGTTCCGCTTGTAACCGCATTAGGGCTGGGGCTTGCTTCTACCGTCCCAGGAAGAAACCCAATGATTGATGGCTTTGGCTTGATCGCTTTTGCCAGTCTGTTTCCTATGATCTCTGTGATGGGCTATGCGCAAATAACCCAATGGCTGAATAAAGATGTCTCGGAGGACGAAGAAAATGCGCTTTAAATTGATACTTGCGTTTGTTGAAGACAGCAAAACAGACAAGGTACTGGACGCTGCACGCGATGCTGGTGCGACCGGTGCTACAGTGATTAACAATGCTCGCGGGCAAGGTTTAAATCAAAAGCGAACGTTTTTTGGCTTAACGCTGGAAGTACAAAAAGATGTGCTGCTGTTTGTCGTTGAGGAGCACCTTTCTCGACACATATTAGAAACCATCAATGAAGTTGGTGAGTTCGACCGAGAGTCGGGGCAGGGCATTGCTATTCAGATCGATATTGAGGATGCAGTCGGTGTCGCGCATCAAGTAGAGACGTTGACCAAAGTGGTCGAGGATGAGTTATGAGCAGTCAAACGATAATTAGAGTTCGAGATGTAATGGCGGCTACTTATGTCATGGTTGATGGGCTAATGACAGTTTATGAAGGCATAACGTTGGCTAAAAAATACCAAGTCAAAGCGCTGGTGGTGAAAAAGCGAGATGACAACGATGAATATGGCATCGTCTTGATGAATGATATCGCCAAAAAGGTGCTGGCGAATAATCGCTCTCCACAGCGCACGAATATTTATGAGATCATGACCAAGCCCGCTTTGTGTGTCGACCCTGATATGAATGTGAAATATTGTGCGCGCCTATTTGAACGATTTGGCATTAGCCGAGCTCCGGTCATTGAAGATGGGGAGGTCATTGGCATGGTGAGTTATAACAATATTGTCATCAATGGCATGGTGCGAGAAGAAGTGTAATGGGTTGATATAAATGAAAAATCAACGCATTTTTTCTCAAGTCAGCGACTGTTACAAAGAACTAAAATATTTAATATATGTTAGGTTGCATATGTGTTAGTTCACCATTATTCTTTGCGCCCTAAGTCTATTGTCGAGGAATTTGTATCATGCCTTTAGTCTCTTGCCCTGTGTGTGAGAAACAAATCTCAAAGCGCGCTCACGCATGCCCAGGATGCGGAGAGCCAGACCCGCTGCACCACCTAGCTAAGTCAAAATTTATGTCGATGATGTTTTGGATACTGGTGTTGGTTGGAACTGCGTATGCAGCATGGTTCTATATTTTGCCTATGGTCATTGAATCATTGCGCTATCAGTAGTCGTTGGTTGAGCTGTCATAAAAATGCCGTAGAATGACCTCGTACTTTGTGAGGAGACGATGTCGTGAAACTATTTTTTGCCTCAGATCTGCATGGCTCTTTGCCAGCAACTAAAGAAACTATTGAGCTATTTTTAGCCTCTGGTGCGGAGCACCTGATTTTGTTGGGGGATACGCTAAACCACGGGCCAAGAAACCCGATTCCAGAAGGTTACAACCCACCGCAGGTGGCGGAGCTATTGAACCAATACAGTGAGCAAATTATTTCTGTGCGTGGTAACTGCGATAGTGAAGTGGACCAAATGCTATTGAAGTTTCCAATGATGATGGATTACTCGTGGGTGCTACTTGAATCTGGCAAGAGAATCTTTTTGACTCATGGTCACTTGTATAACTCTGAAAAACGGCCGCCACTGCGTGAAGGTGATATCATCGCCCACGGTCATACGCATGTTCCTGTCGCAGAGATGCAAGATGGGGCCATTATATTTAACCCAGGCTCGATGACATTTCCACGTAATGGTTTACCAAGAAGCTTTGGTACTTTAGAAGACAATACGCTAACGGTAAAAACGCCAGAAGGCGAAGTATTAGCACAAACCATGATTTAACGGTTTTACTAAGTAAAATATAGGGAGCGAATTGCTCCCTATTTTGTGTCTGAATGTCCTAAATCGCGTTCTGGGTCGATAATGTCTCTTACGCGCTGTTTTAGCACCTTTGCTTCAGGAAAGCCGCTGTCTTTTGTCCGTTCCCAAATTTGCTGGCCATTGCAGAAAATTTCGAAGCGACCACCCGTATCTGGGTGTAAGCTGATCGTTTCTATTTCTTCGCTAAAAGTATGCAGTAGTTCTTGCGATAGCCAAGTTGAACGCAACATCCAGTTGCATTGGCGGCAGTAATAAATATCAATGATTGCTTTATCCATGAAACTTTCCTTTTAATCGGTTTAAACTAGCAACTTGATACCCACGGAAAACGTGAGAATTTCGAATGCAATTTTAATCACTCGGTTGCTGTATCTAGTCGCGGCCCATGCGCCTAAACTGCCGCCTAGAAATGAGCTTAACAATAAAACAGGCAACCAAGCCCAATGTATCGGAGCGCCAGCTTGGACGACGGCAATGCCTCCAATGCCATTCCAAAACAGGCCGACACAAATCATGGTGTAAGCAACGGCTTGTTTATAGTTATACCCAAACCAGCGAACTAAAAATAATGTCACGAGCAGACCAGAACCTGCGGTCAGCGACCCATTGATGATACCGATGAGCATTAGTCCGACACCGCCGATGACCCAACCGATTGGGTGACGGTTACGTATTATTTCTTCTTGGCCTAACGATTTCTTAAATCGTGAATAGATGCCGAGCGCGAGAATCATGCTCCCTAGCATTTTTTCCGCCATACCATCAGGTATTTGGACAATTAAGTTCGCCCCTAAGACTACGCCAATGCTGCCAGAGACTATAAGGTAGAGCGCGACCTTCCACTTAATTGTGCCTGCTTTTAAGTGTGTGCTTGCTGCCCCTAAGCCTAAAGCGACGGAAGCCACTTTATGTGTCCCCAGCGCAACCGAGAATGGCAAGCCGAGAAAGATGAGCAAAGGGAATTGAAGTAAGCCTGCACCGCCGCCAGAAAGCGAAGCCAGAGTATTGGCGATAAGTGAGCCGAAAAAGAGGGTGAGGGTATCTAGCCAATCCATAAGCAAAATAAAGGGGGCGTCTTGCCCCCTTATCATCAAATCAAAGTTAGTTTTTAAACAGCACCGAAGAACCGTGGTTCAAGCTAGTGAGCAATAGCGTTTTTTCGTTCACGACATCAATACGGCGACTTTGCTCGGCATCAAGCTTAAAGATTTGAGTGATCAAACGTAGCTGTGCTTCGGAGAAGTCTTTTGATTGAGAAGATGAAATATCTTTAAACTCAGAAGGCGAAACCAACAAATAGTTGTCACTGACTTCCCAGCGCCCTTTTTCCGAGATATTAATCGTGGATTCTGCCGTTGAACCTTGAGCGAATAGTTTGATATTTGCTACGCGAATATAGTCTCCATTAGGGAGATATTTCACATTTGATTCAACATTAACACGACGCAGTGGGCCGACAGGATCGTCAGGTAAGCTGTCTGTAATGACCGTCACCATGGTTGACTGCCACTCATTGGCAGTGAGGACCTGTTCCACTTTTAGGTCGCTACCCCAATATAACCAACCACTGAAAAGAACGGATACGGCCAAAACCGCAGATGCTAATTTTATCTTCATTCTGGCCTCCTTATTTACAGATATCGGTTGGGTCATTTTGACCAGCGAAAATACGCAATGTCACATTCTCATATGAATGTTGACTGTCATGAATGTAGTTCAGAATTAGCTGATTGTTCTGGCCACCTGTAGCAATCACTTCTACCGGCATTGAATCTTCTGCATGGTATTTTACGTAGCGTTCAATGCACTGCTCAATGGACGGCAACCAACTATTGATTTGCGGATGGTTCACTGGCGTCATCACAGGTACATTTTGATACTCGCCAATCTGACGGAATTGGGATTCTGCAGGATTGGTGAAGAGCAATACACAAATAGGAAGCAGCAGAGACAAAAGAACGATCATACGCGGCAGCCAGTTATTCGTGTTGGCTGCTGGTTTTGGCTGTGCCTTAGGTAGTTCTACTTGAGGCTCTACTTCAGTCGTGGTGTCTGCCGCCGCTTCTGTTGACGGCGCGTCACTTGTTTCTATTTCCGCAGCGTGCGCTTCATTTTCAGAAGTGGCTTCTTCAACGTCAGTATTAGAGTCAGCAGATAATGGGCTTAAGCGTTCCACTGAACAAATGAGTTGATAACCGCGTTTAGGAACCGTTTTAACAAACTCTGGAGATTTTGTTGAGTCCTTCAACATCTTACGCAGAGTAGAGATCGCTTGAGTCAGGCTTGAGTCATCCACCTCAAAACCTTGCTCACGCCAAACAAACTCGTGAAGCTCGTTACGGGTTAAAACTTCGTTTGGTCTCTCTGCCAACATCAGAAGTATACGGCTTTCGTTGCTTCCTAATCGTACAACGTCGTTGCCGTTTTGTTGGTCAGCGAGCGAATTACTATTTGGATCAAAGGTGAACCTTTGAGCAAGTAGAAATTTGGTGCCGATGTTAGTCATTTAGTTCTTCTTAGATGGATGATGTTGTAATTATAGTGATTTATGTCACAAAATTACCGAAGCGCATGGAGTGCGCACGACATTTTAGATGCTTTTAGGCTGGTAGGATAATTAAATTTTTCTAAAAAAACACCGTTTTTAGCAATATTGACCTTGAATTTACATTTGTCAGCCACATGTTAAATGACATCTCAGTAAGGTAATTTCAAGGGGAAAGTCACAAACTTATCTCCATGAAAAAGCCAATTAGTTTAGATGTTATGGAGCACACATGAGCGAAACCGTATCTCAAAACAAAGAAACTCGTGGTTTTCAATCAGAAGTAAAACAACTACTGCATTTAATGATCCATTCTCTTTATTCAAATAAAGAGATCTTTTTGCGCGAGCTGATTTCTAACGCATCAGATGCATCGGACAAGCTGCGCTTCCAAGCGCTATCTAACCCAGACTTATATGAAGGTAATGCAGATCTTTGCGTGAAACTGTCGTTTGATGAAAGCGCAAATACCTTAACCATTTCTGATAACGGTATCGGTATGAGCCGCGATGATGTGATCGAGCACCTGGGTACGATTGCAAAATCCGGGACCGCAGAGTTTTTCTCGAAACTGTCTGAAGAGCAGAGCAAAGACTCTCAGCTTATTGGTCAGTTTGGTGTTGGTTTCTACTCGGCGTTTATCGTTGCTGATGCCGTCACCGTACGTACTCGTGCTGCGGGCCTAGCCGCTGATGAAGCAGTACAATGGCACTCAGCCGGTGAAGGTGAGTACACCATCGAAAACATCACTAAAGAATCGCGTGGTACTGACATCATTCTTCATATGCGTGAAGAAGGTAAAGAATTCCTAAATGAATGGCGTCTACGTGATGTGATCAGTAAGTACTCGGATCACATTGGCATCCCAGTTTCAATCCAAACTGTTGTTCGCGATGACGAAGGCAAAGAAACGGATGAGAAGAAGTGGGAGCAAATCAACAAAGCTCAAGCACTGTGGACGCGTAATAAATCGGATATCTCAGATGAAGAGTATCAAGAGTTCTACAAGCACGTATCACATGACTTTGCCGATCCATTGGTTTGGAGCCATAACCGTGTAGAAGGTAAAAACGATTACACGAGCTTGCTTTACATCCCATCTAAAGCGCCATGGGATATGATGAACCGCGACCACAAATCAGGCTTGAAACTGTACGTACAACGCGTGTTCATTATGGACGATGCAGAGCAGTTCATGCCGTCTTACCTACGTTTTGTACGAGGTTTAATAGACTCCAATGATCTGCCACTTAACGTATCGCGTGAGATCTTACAAGATAACAAAGTGACTCAATCTCTACGTAATGCTTGTACTAAGCGTGTGCTAACGATGCTAGAGCGCATGGCAAAGAATGATGAAGAGAAATACCAATCATTCTGGAAAGAGTTTGGTCTTGTGATGAAAGAGGGGCCGGCAGAAGACTTCGCAAACAAAGAGAAAGTTGCAGGCCTATTGCGCTTTGCTTCAACTGAAGTGGATTCTGCGGAGCAAACCGTGGGTCTAGCTGCTTACGTTGAGCGCATGAAAGAAGGTCAAGATAAAATCTACTACTTGACGGCAGACAGCTATGCAGCTGCGAAAAACAGCCCTCACTTAGAGCAGTTCAAAGCGAAAGGCATTGAAGTTATCTTGATGTACGACCGCATTGATGAGTGGCTGATGAACTACTTAACTGAGTTTGATGGTAAGCAGTTCCAGTCAATCACAAAAGCTGGGCTCGATCTAAGTCAGTTTGAAGATGAAGCAGAAAAAGAGAAGCAGAAAGAAACTGAAGAAGAGTTTAAGTCGGTTGTAGAACGCACGAAGTCTTACCTAGGCGATCGTGTGAAAGAAGTTCGTACGACCTTTAAACTCGCGTCTACACCTGCTGTTGTGGTAACGGACGACTACGAAATGGGCACTCAAATGGCGAAGCTTCTTGCAGCGGCGGGTCAGGCAGTGCCAGAAGTGAAGTACATCTTTGAGCTAAACCCTGAGCACGAGCTGGTTAAGCGCATGGCTGACGAAGCGGATGAAGAGGCATTTGGTCGTTGGGTAGAAGTCCTGCTTGGTCAAGCAATGCTTGCAGAGCGAGGCTCAATTGAGGACCCAACGGAGTTCTTAGGAGCTGTTAATAAACTTTTGACTAAGGTGTAATAACCTCAGTACATCAAAAAGCTCGCATTTCGCGAGCTTTTTGTTTGTTGTCGCAAAATTTTGCATCTCAGGTGTTGAGTTAATAATCAATAGGGCGTGAAAGAGGGTATCGTTAACATTCTTTAGTCTTAATACACTCTTTGCGCGGCGAACCTGTGATAGAATCTGCGACTTGAATGTGAGTAATAAGGCGTGTATTTTTGCTCGCCTATATACGTTATACCGAAACTTATCGTTGCGAGTGCTTCTCGGGTTTGATGTCTAAGAAGCCCAGCTATTGTGAGCTTCGGTATAAATCTTAAATATTAAAGAGGATAAATCATGCGCATCATTCTTCTAGGTGCTCCAGGTGCAGGTAAAGGCACACAAGCAAACTTCATCATGGAAAAATACGGTATTCCACAAATCTCTACTGGTGATATGCTTCGTGCTGCTATCAAAGCAGGTACAGAGCTTGGTAAACAAGCTAAAGCTGTTATCGACGCTGGTCAGCTAGTTTCTGATGAAATCATCCTTGGTCTTATCAAAGAGCGTATCGCTCAAGAAGACTGTGCGAACGGTTTCCTACTGGATGGTTTCCCACGTACTATTCCTCAAGCGGACGGCCTAAAAGAAATGGGCGTTGATGTAGACTACGTTATCGAATTTGACGTTGCTGACGATGTGATTGTTGAGCGTATGGCAGGTCGTCGTGCTCACCTTCCTTCTGGTCGTACTTACCACGTGGTTTACAACCCACCTAAAGTGGAAGGTAAAGATGACGTAACTGGTGAAGATCTTGTTGTTCGTGATGACGACAAAGAAGAAACAGTACGTGCACGTCTAGGTGTTTACCACGAGCAAACTGCACCACTAATCAACTACTACGGTAAAGAAGCTGAAGCAGGCAACACTAAGTACCTTAAGTTTGATGGTACTAAGCAAGTAGCTGAAGTTAGTGCAGATATCGAGAAAGCACTTTCTTAATTTGCTGAAGTCAAAAATTTAATATTTTGATATATTGAAAGCGACCCAAGTGGTCGCTTTTTTTAGTTTACTCGTAAACATATATCTAAATAACTTCAAGCTGCAGCGATGCAGTGCTGTGAGGCTATTTAAGTATATGAACCAAGCCGTTTACCATGAATAGGATGTTATGAAAGAGAATAATAAACAGGGTGTACTCCTCGTGAACCTGGGTACTCCTGACGCACCAACCGCTCCTGCCGTAAAGCGCTTTTTAAGTCAGTTTCTTCATGATCACCGAGTGGTAGACATGACTCGATGGCTTTGGTGTCCGCTATTGCACGGCGTTATCCTTCCAATCCGAGCTCCCAAGGTTGCTAAACTCTATCAATCAGTTTGGATGGAAGAGGGCTCACCACTGATGGTGTACTCTAAGCGTCAAACAGAAAAGTTGGCTCAAAAGCTTGATATGCCAGTCGAACTTGGCATGACTTATGGAAATCCAAGTTTGCAATCAGGTTTTGAAGCGCTGTTGGCTCAAGGGGTAGGGGAAGTCATCGTTTTACCTTTGTATCCGCAATACTCGGGCACAACAACGGCAGCGGTTTCTGACGGAATCACTAAAGCGTTTAAAAACCTGCCCGTGATACCGGGCTTTAGCTTTATTCGGGATTACTACAATCACCCGAAATACATTGAAGCGTTAGCGCATTCAGTTCGTGAACATTGGCAAGAGTATGGTAAGGGAGACTACTTGCTATGTTCTTATCACGGTATTCCAAAACGTTACGCTGATAATGGAGATGTTTACCCTCAGCACTGTGAAGAAACGACTCGCTTACTCGCTGAAGCGTTAAGGTTAAACGAGCAACAGATAGGTATGACGTATCAGTCTCGATTTGGCCGAGAAGAGTGGTTACAGCCCTATACCGATAAAACCCTAGAGGCACTTCCTGCAAAAGGGGTAAAAAATATCAATGTAGTGACACCAGCATTCTCTTCGGATTGTTTAGAAACGTTGGAAGAAATCTCGGAAGAGTGTAAAGAGATTTTCCTTGAAGCAGGTGGTGAAAACTTTACCTACATTCCTTGTTTGAACGATAGTGAGCTTCATATAGAAATGATGGCTGAGTTAGTTCACTCTAAGCTTTAGGTACAAAAAAGGGTCGCAAAAGCGACCCTTTTTTGTAGAGCGATTAAGCGACTTGTACTTGCTGCTCTTCGACTTGTTCTGCTGTGCTGTGAGTATTCTCTGCACCATGCATCCAGCGAACGAGCGTATTCGAGAATAGAAGTAGGATGACACCACTCACGGTAGCGCTGACGGCAATGCCACTAAAGATAGCCATTGCGCCCAATTCGCCTACGTGAGATCCCACATAGCCCGCAACGTAGTTTGCAATCGCATTACAGCCAAACCATGCACCCATCATGAGTGAAGCTAAGCGAAGCGGTGCTAACTTGGTCACCAGTGAAAGACCAATTGGAGATAAGCACAGTTCGCCCAATGTATGGAAGAAGAAAGCACCCACCAGCCACAACATTGATGTTTTTACCGTTGTGTCTCCACCTTGTTCTAGCACAGCGCCAACCATACATAGGAAGCCAATTGCCAAGAAAAATAGTGCCATCGCAAATTTCACTGGCGAAGTGGGTTCTCGTTTACCTAATTTTACCCAAAGGACAGCCAGAACTGGCGCTAGAGTAATAATGAAAAATGGGTTTAGTGATTGGAACCACGCAGCAGGAACTTCAAAACCACCAATCATGCGATCAGTATATTGTTGAGTGTAGATGTTCATCAGACCACCAGCTTGTTCAAAGCCTGCCCAGAAGACAATAGTGAATAAGCTCATGACCAGAATTACTTTTAGTCGATTCACTTCTTCTTTGGTGAGTGGCTGCTTCGTGGTTGAGTTTTTGTTGTTTAGATCTCGTTTTGCTGCGGGTTCGCGGCCAATGTCACCAAGCCATGATTGAGCCAGTACCATTTGCATCACTAGGCTAACCAGCATACCCACACCAGCGGCAACAAAGCCTGCTTTCCAACCGTAAGAGGTTGTCACAGAGCCAGAAACGACGCCGGCAAGTAATGCACCTAAGTTGATACCCATATAAAAGATAGTGAATGCGCCGTCACGACGGTTGTCACCCTCTTTATATAAATCGCCAACCATGGTTGAGATATTCGGCTTAAAGAGGCCGTTACCAGTGATAAGCAGACCAAGACCTAAATAGAAACTGTGTAGCGAACCAATACCCAGAGCGTCAGCAGGAAGTGCGAGTGTAAACTGGCCGATAGCCATTAACGCGCCACCAAGCAAAATTGAACGGCGTTGACCTAGATAGTTATCCGCTAAGTAACCTCCGATGAGAGGTGTGATATACACAAGACCAGTATAAATACCGTATAGGTCTAGTGCGTCTTTGGTTGACCAGCCAAGGCCGCCATTCATCGTTGTATCTGTAAGGTAAAGTACTAGAATGGCGCGCATTGCGTAGTAAGAAAAGCGTTCCCACAGTTCAGTACCGAACAATAAGAACAAGCCACGAGGATGGCCGAAATATTGATGTTGGTTTGACATAAGCTCTTCTAATAATAGTTATTACATTTTTTAACGACTTCTACGTATACATTGCAATTTAATGAGTGACAAACAATAAAATTTTGCATTACGACTAAAGTTATTTGTTAAGTGACTGTTTTGGGGTGAATTTGCAGATGATATGATGGTGTGTTGGCTGTGTTACAAACTTAATTTCCATTTTTGTCTATGGACTTCTTCTCGTAAGTTCTTGAAAAGATACCGTTAATGCGAGCGATGTATAATCATACTTTTATAGATAAACTGAATGTCAATGACTCAACTTTGGCTTAATGCTAGGATAAAAACAAAATAGAATTGGCTAGTAAAAAAGATGAAACGTTGGTATCTACTTTATTGTAAACGTGGGGAGCAGGTTAGGGCGAAACAGCACCTTGAAAACCAAGGTGTAGAGTGCTTTTATCCAACTGTAGAAGTTGAGAAGATTTTGCGCGGGAAAAGACAAAAAGTCGAAGAGCCGCTGTTTCCTTGTTATGTGTTTGCGTACTTTGATTATGAACAGGGACCTAACTTCACCTCAGTCCGCTCCACTCGAGGGGTTGTTGATTTTGTGCGTTTTGGTGCTCAACCGAAAGAAGTCCAAGGTGACTTAGTCTTTGAATTGATGCAGCTAGAAAAATGCTGTAATGAAAATACCGCTTCTGAGTGTATGCCAAAACCAGGTGATCAAATCCGAGTTAAGAGCGGTCAGTTTGCAGGTATAGATGCTATCTTCCAAGAGCAAGATGGTGAGAAACGCTCAATCATGTTAGTGCAGATGATCACTAAACGAGTGCCTGTCAGTATTGATAACAGCGATTTAGACTTGAAATAGCTAATGTGTACAAACAAAAAAAGAGGTGCTTTGGCACCTCTTTTTTAATCTTGCTGGTAATCACCAGCAGTGGGACGCTGTTTAGCGAGCTTAGCAAAACAACGATGGTTACCGATTAGGAGTAGGGCATGACACCCTACTTAGTCGCTTAGTAAGCGTCGTTATGGACGGTTTGCACCGCACGACCTGACGGGTCTACACAGTTTTGGAATGACTCATCCCATTCAATCGCTTTCGCTGATGAACAAGCTACCGAAGGACCACCAGGCACACACTCAGCCGCTGAAGGTAGTGGGAACAGCTCTTCAAAGATTTCTCGGTACACGTAACCTTCTTTTGTGGTTGGCGTGTTGTATGGGAAGCGGTATTGAGCCGTTTCCATCTGCTGATCCGTCACTTTTTGCTCTGCGACTTCTTTCAACGTATCAATCCAGCTGTAACCTACGCCATCAGAGAACTGTTCTTTTTGACGCCATGCGATCGACTCTGGCAAGTAATGCTCAAAACACTCGCGTAGAATGTGTTTTTCCATTTTGCCGTTGCCACACATCTTATCTGCTGGGTTTAGGCGCATTGCAACATCAATAAACTCTTTATCAAGGAATGGTACTCGGCCTTCAACCCCCCATGCCGCTAGCGATTTGTTTGCGCGCGCGCAGTCAAACATGTTCAGAGCAAGCAGCTTACGTACTGTTTCTTCGTGGAACTCTTTCGCGTTTGGTGCTTTGTGGAAATATAGGTAACCACCAAAGATCTCATCTGCACCTTCACCAGAAAGTACCATCTTAATGCCCATCGCTTTGATCTTGCGACCCATTAAGAACATAGGCGTGGATGCGCGAATGGTGGTCACATCGTACGTTTCGATGTGGTAAATCACGTCGCGAATCGCGTCGAGACCTTCTTGAATTGTATAAGTCATTTCATGGTGAACGGTACCGATTTGGTCGGCAACTTCGCGAGCGGCTTTCAGGTCAGGCGCGCCTTCTAGGCCAACAGCGAAAGAGTGCAGTTGTGGCCACCAAGCTTCTGACTTTTCATCGTCTTCAATTCGCATTGCAGCAAAACGTTTAGCCACAGCAGAGGTGATGGATGAATCTAAACCACCTGATAGTAAAACACCATATGGAACATCCGTCATTAGTTGGCGTTTAACCGCTGCTTCTAGTGCTTCAGTCAGTTCTTCTTTGCTGGTGGTGTTACCTTGAACGGCAGCGTATTCGTTCCAGTCACGAACATAGTAACGCGTTGGCTCGGCATCTTTTGAGCTGTAGTAGCTACCAGGAGGGAACTCGCTCACTGTTTTACATACTGGAACAAGTGCCTTCATCTCTGATGCAACATAGTAGTTGCCATGCTCATCATGACCTTGATAAAGAGGGATAATGCCAATGTGGTCGCGACCGACTAAGTATTCGTCTTTTTCTTCATCGTACAGAACAAAAGCGAAAATACCGTTTAGTTCTTCAAGGAGGTCTGCACCCATATCTTGGTACAGTGCAAGAATGACTTCACAGTCTGAATCGGTTTGAAACTCGTATTTTCCTTCGTAACGAGCACGAATTTCTTTATGGTTGTAGATTTCACCATTGACTGCAAGGATGAGCTTTTTATCAGGGCTGTATAGCGGCTGCGCACCACTATTTAGACCAACAATCGCCAAGCGCTCATGCGCTAAAATAGCGCGCTCTGAAGAGTAAATCCCAGACCAGTCAGGGCCACGATGACGAAGTTTTTTCGACATTTCTAATGCGATAGGGCGCAATGCGGCTGCATCGCTTTTAATGTCTAAAATGCCAAATACTGAACACATACTACATCCTTACTAAACTAAATAATTTCTAATCGGTATGGCTTCAATTTGCCATTACTAGTAAAAAAAGCAACGTTTTGTGATTATAAAAATGATAAAAAGCCTTGTTGTGTAAATATTATTTAATTTAATGGCTGGTTTGGTGAATGGAATCAAGGTTTGGTATAAAAACCATACAAAAAAGCCTTTCTATTGATAGAAAGGCTTTTAAAAAATATTAGTATGGTTGCTTATTTTATTGGTGTGAACTGAGGTTCAAGTTGTTTACACACATGTCGAGCAAAACCGCTACCTGCTTCACTGTATATATTGAATGCGGCGTCAACTCCGCTTTCCAGCAAACCTTCCAACTGATCTGGGTACTCGGCGATAGCAGCTATTTGCCCTTTATATTTTCTGCGTTTAAGCTGCTCAAGTGCGGTTTGGTTACCTTGATGATGAGGCATGGCAAGCAGCACCAGTTTGACATGACCTGTATCTAAAATTCGTTCCCAAAAATCTGGGTCTGTGGCATCGCCAGCGATCACGTTTCTTCCCTCTGAACGGTGCTGATGTGCTGCATCTTCACGAATTTCTATGCCTAGTGAAATTTTGCCATAGCGCGCACGTAATTCATCATAGGCCCCTGTCCCGATGCGGCCCATGCCTAAGATCAATACCTGGGCATGCCCAGGGTTAATGAGTTGGTCACGCTGGTTAAGCTTTTCTGCGGCTGTCTCTTGCAGCCACTTGCCGGAGTGTTGATAAATTTTGTGGCTAAGGCGGTTAAGTGGCGCAGAAATAATAAAGGACACAGACACCGCAACCGCAATCGCAGCGAGCATATCGCTTGGCATCCAGCCCATTTTGTAAGCCAACCCTGCGACTATAAGGCCAAACTCACTGTAGTTGAACAGCGATAAAGAGGCGAGCAAAGAGGTACGTACTCGAAACTTAAAGTGATTAATCGTGACGAAGTACAAGAGCCCTTTTATTGGCAGCAGTAAGATAAATAGTAGGGCGAGTACGACGCCATTGACGCTCAATGAAGCGGACAAGCCAATGTTTAAAAAGAAGCAGACTAAGAACAGCTCCTTCATATTGAATAGCGATTTGGATAGCTCTGAAGCTTTAGGGTGGCCAGCGAGTAGCATGCCTAAAATCAGCGCGCCCAAGTCTGGTTTCATTCCGACCAGTTCGAATAGCCCTGCCCCAACAACAAGCGCGAAGAAAATACCGAACAGCACCAGCATTTCGCCGTGGCCAACTTTATCTAACAGTTTATAGAATAGTGGACGAAGGAAAGGCAATGCGAACAAACCAATGGCATACCATTCTGGGACTTTGCCGGTTGAAGCAGTCAGGAATACCACGGCAAAAATATCTTGCATAACCAAGATACCGATCGCGAGTGTGCCGTAGGTCGCGTTCATTTCCCCTTTTTCTTGCAATGCTTTTACGGCAAAAACGGTACTGGAGAACGATAGTGCAAAAGCTAAAAGTAGGATTTGACCGCTATCCATACTGGCGAGCGAAGTTAAGCCCAGTAGTTTTAAACCTGATAGCGCTAGTGCAAAAAAAGCGGTAGACAGTATGTTGTGGGCGGTCGCTCCTCCCCATATTTCTTTGGACAGTAGCGTTTTGACATCAAGCTTGAGTCCGATCGTGAATAGAAGAAGAGTGACACCAAGATCTGCAAGAGTGACGATAACGTCATTGCTTTGATAGCCAAATGCATGCAAACCAAATCCTGCCAGTAGAAAACCAACGAGGGGAGGGAGGCTACATTTAAGCGCAATAAAGCCAGCTAAAAAAGCTGTTGTAATTAGAATAATTTCCATACTGTTGAGCTGTATTCCTGATATACAAAAACGGGCTGTGAAAACACAGCCCGAGATTGTAACTCAATTAGTTGTATAAACTTAGTCTTCAAGTAACTTTTGTAACAAAACTCCGTTTAGCATTGCGCGTTTAATCATCGCAAATGCGCCCATCGTTGGCTGCTTATCAATGTGTGAAGCCACGATAGGAAGGTCGTTATGGAAAGTTTTGAGAGATTGATTTTCGACATTACGTTGAATTGCAGGGAAGACTATGTCTTGTGCAGCAGTAATGTCGCCCGCAATGACAATTTTCTGAGGGTTAAACAAGTTAACGGTAATTGCAATCGCTTTACCTAACTGGTTACCCACTCGCACTAAACTCTGCTTTGCAAGTTCGTCACCATCCATTGCATGCTGACACACTGCTTCAATCGTGATGTTTTCAAGGTCAGTCAAGCTTGACTCATAGCCTTGAGCAATCAGTTGTTTTACTCGTTGGATAATGGCTGGGTTCGCTGCTACGGTTTCTAAGCAACCAAAGTTCCCACATTGGCACTGTTCACCAAGCGGATCGATTTGAATATGACCAATTTCACCGACGTTGCGGTTAAAGCCAAGAAAAACCTGGCCGTTAACGATAATACCTGCGCCAGTACCGCGGTGAACGCTAACTAAAATGGAGTCCTGACAGTCTTGGCTTGCCCCAAAGTAGTGCTCCGCTAACGCCATGCCACGTACGTCATTCCCAACAAAGCATGCGGTATTAAACTTCTCTCCAACAATTTCACCCAGCGCCAGATTATCGATATCGGTATTCGGCATGTACTCAACCACGCCTGTTGTTGGGTTTACAAGGCCCGGTAGCGTAATACCAATTGCGATGAGCTGATCAATTTTGTCTTCGCAACGGTTTACGAAGTCTTTAAGTAAATCGATAAGCCCAGCGATCAAGTCAGCTTGGTTGGTGTAATGCAGTTCGTGTTGATCTTCCGCAAGTGCAGTGCCACCTAAATCGTACAAACAAAATTGTACGTAATCTCGACCTAAACGAACCGCAATAGAGTGGAAGGGTTTGACTTCGGTGGTCAGAGAGATTGCACGACGACCACCAGTTGAAGCTTGCTGGGCGACCTCTTTAATAAGGCCGCGCTCTAAAAGTTGGCGGGTTATTTTGGTAACACTAGCAGGTGCGAGCTGGCTCACATCTGCGACTTGAATACGGGAGATAGGACCTTGCTGATCAATCAGCCTATATACCGCAGCGCTGTTAAGCTGTTTTACTAAATCTACATTACCAATCTGTCCGCCATTCATGCTTAATTTTGCTCGTATTGTCCGTTAACAACCGTCGCTTTTACTTTGAAGTCACGATCGAAAATGGTTAGGTTTGCAACCATCCCTTTTCGAACTCGGCCAAGGCGATCCTCAACACCAATTGCAGTTGCTGGATATAACGTGGCCATTCGTAGAGCTTCGTCTAAAGCGATCCCCGCGTGCTCAACTGAATTCTGAACTGCTTCTATCATTGTCAAAGCTGAGCCGCCTAGTGTGCCGTTTTCATCAACACACTTACCATCTCGGTAATATACTTTCTTACCGACAAAAATAAAGTGATCAATGTTAGCACCTGCTGGAGCTGTGGCATCCGTCACCAAAACAAGCTTTTCACCTTTGATTTTATGAGCAATTCGGATGTTTGCGTAGTCTACGTGGAAACCATCAGCAATAATGCCAGCATAAACGTCAGGAGTATCGTAAATTGCACCAACAACTCCAGGTTCACGACCAACCATTGGTGTCATCGCATTAAATAGGTGTGTGGCAAAAGTAATACCTGCTTCAAAGCCTTTACGCGCTTCGGCGTAGGTCGCATTTGTATGACCAATAGAAACCACGATGCCGGCTGCTTTTAATCGTGCAATATGCTCTGGATCGTTTTGCTCTGGTGCAAGCGTTACTTTAGCGATGATATCGGCGTTTGCGCAGATAAGATCAATCATGCTTTCATCTGACGGGCGAATAAAATCGACGTTGTGGATACCTTTTTTCGCGACGTTAAGATAAGGACCTTCTAGGTGTAGACCAAGTGATTGGTTTTGATATTGGTTGTGGTATTCACGAGCGGCAGAAATTGCAGTTCGCATATCTTCGTCTGATGAAGTAATGAGCGTTGGTAAGAAGCTAGTACAGCCGGACTTGAGGTTTGCTTCGTGCATGATTTGCATGGTTTCCGGTGTGATTGCATCGTTTAGCATTACACCGCCACAGCCATTCAGTTGCAGGTCGATAAAGCCCGGACTTAGGTTTGCGCCTGCGAGGTCTTTCACTTCGATGCCCTGAGGTAGCTCTGCAGCCGGTACAATAGATTGAATAAGGTCGTTTTCGATGATGACCGCATGATCGGTAAGAACATCACTACCGGTATAAATTTTACAGTTACTTAGCGCGTACATAGTCAGCTAGTCCTTATAGATGAGAATTCAATTTCTATATCGTTACCTAAGTGGAGACTGCTTTAGTCATATGGGTACTTAGTTTGTATCACTGAATTAGATAACGAGTCACATACAGCAAGTCGCGTTTTATCGATGTTATTGTCATAGTAACTAACTGAAAAGTAATAATTGTATGGTTTTTTATGATTCTTTTTCAGAGCAAAGTTACAGTGATTTACCCGCCTAGATACCAAAATAACACTGATTCTGCCTTGCATAAAGTGCGAGAATATTATCTTTAAAACGCCATTTTTTCGTATAATAAAATAAGTTTTATGATCTCGCTAGCAAAAACCTTCCGAAAGGGCAAATTGTGGTGATTATGATCACAAACGGTGAGCTTTTAATTTGCGGAGCAAAATTAATGTCATAAACTGAGGATGACTAAATTGGACGACTGAAATAAGTCATTCAACATAACATCTAATCCTATAGGGGGAACTTAAGGTGAATATTCTCGGATACGCGCAGAAGTTAGGTAAAGCTCTTATGCTTCCTATTGCGACTTTGCCAATCGCAGGCTTGTTACTGCGCTTGGGCCAGCCGGATGTTTTTGACATCGCATTTATGGCACAAGCAGGTAACTCAATCTTTTCTAACCTTCCATTGTTATTTGGCCTTGGTATTGCGATCGGTCTATCTAAAGATGGTCAAGGTGCAGCTGGCCTTGCTGGTGCAGTTGCGTACTTTGTACTGACAGCGACAGCGTCAACAATTGATGCATCAGTAAACATGTCGTTCTTTGGTGGTATCATCGCAGGTATTATTGCTGGCCACTCTTACAACGCTTTCCATGCTACACGTCTTCCTGAGTGGCTTGCTTTCTTCTCTGGTAAACGTTTAGTGCCGATTATGGCAGGTTTATTCGCTTTAGTTGCTGGTGCAGTTGGTGGCATTGTATGGCCAACAATTCAAGGTGGTCTAGATGCGCTTGCGCATGGTATCTCAACTTCTGGCGCTATTGGTCAGTTTATCTACGGTACACTGAACCGAGCCCTTATTCCTGTAGGTCTACACCACGTACTTAACTCATTCTTCTGGTTTGGTATGGGGTCTTGTCAAGAAGTGCTAGTAACTGGTGCAAATGCTGCGGGTCAAGCGCTTCCTGCTCTACAACAACTGTGTGTTGATCCTGCGCTAGCGAAAACGCTTGTGGCTGGTCAAACTCATACATTTGAATTCGCTAACTCTGTCACTCCTGAAATCACTGCAACAGTGAAGGAAGTAACTGAAACAGTTAAATCTGGTGACCTACACCGTTTCTTCGGCGGCGATAAGAGCGCTGGTGTGTTCATGAACGGTTTCTTCCCAGTAATGATGTTCGGTCTACCTGGTGCGGCGCTTGCTATGTACCTAGCGGCTCCTGCTGAGAAACGCAGCCAAGTTGGTGGTGCATTGTTCTCTGTTGCATTCTGTTCATTCCTAACTGGTATCACAGAGCCTCTAGAGTTCATGTTCGTATTCCTAGCGCCTGCACTATACGCGATTCACGCAGTGTTCACTGGTCTGTCGCTTGTTGTTGCTAACATGCTTGGTACGCTACACGGCTTCACATTCTCAGCTGGTCTAATTGACTACTTGTTGAACTACGGTCTAGCAACTAAGCCGCTACTACTTGGTGCAGTTGGTCTTGGCTTTGGTGCTCTATACTTCTTCACATTCAGCTTCGCAATCCGCGCATTCAACTTGAAATCGCCTGGTCGTGAAGATGACGACAGCGAAGCAGCAGCGCCTGCTGGTGAGAAGAAAAGTGGTGACCTAGCTCGCCAATACTTAAAAGCACTTGGCGGTCATGACAACCTAACTTCAATCGACGCATGTATCACTCGACTACGCTTGACGCTAAAAGATCGTTCAGTCGCTAATGAGGAAGTACTGAAGAAACTGGGTGCGAAAGGTGTGGTTAAACTTGGTGAAAACAACCTTCAAGTTATCCTTGGCCCTCTAGCTGAAATCGTTGCTGGCGAAATGAAAGCAATCGGTGCTAATGAAGACCTATCGAATGTAAAACTGCCTTAATTACATCGAACTGATATCTGACTAAGACCTCCCTCGGGAGGTCTTTTTTTGTTTTGGCACTTTGAATCTGCTGTGCTTTCGCACTAACTCGATAAATATTGTCGTTTTAGCGCGAGTTCTTGTTGTCTAATTGCTTAGAATTGTGGATCATTAGAAACAATGTACTCTGCAGAACCATACTTGGATGCAGAGTTCCGTTTTCTCTGACAATACTAATATTTTTGAGGTGCTATAGATGAGTGAAGCTGATGCTCGTCCATCAAACTTTATTCGCCAGATCATTGATAAAGATCTAGCGGATGGTAAACACACTAGCGTGCATACTCGATTCCCGCCGGAGCCAAATGGCTACCTGCATATCGGTCATGCTAAGTCTATCTGTTTGAACTTCGGTATTGCTCAGGACTACCAGGGTCAATGTAATCTACGTTTCGACGATACGAACCCTGAAAAAGAAGACATCGAATACGTTGAGTCTATCAAGAAAGATGTAAACTGGTTGGGCTTTGAGTGGAGTGGTGAAGTATGTTACTCATCAAACTACTTCGATAAGCTTTACGAATATGCAATTGAATTGATTAACAAAGGCTTAGCGTACGTAGATGAGCTAAGTCCAGAGCAGATTCGTGAATACCGTGGCACGCTAAAGGCGCCAGGTAAACCAAGCCCATACCGTGACCGTTCTGTTGAAGAGAACTTAGCGTTATTTGAAAAAATGCGCGCTGGTGAATTTGAAGAAGGTAAAGCGTGTCTTCGTGCCAAGATTGACATGGGTTCTTCATTCATGGTTATGCGCGATCCAGTTTTATACCGTGTGCGTTTTGCTACGCACCACCAAACTGGTGATAAGTGGTGCATTTACCCAATGTACGACTTCACGCACTGTATCTCTGATGCATTAGAAGGCATTACACACTCTATCTGTACGCTTGAGTTTATGGATAACCGTCGTCTGTACGACTGGGTTCTGGACAACATCACGATCGAAAGCCGTCCGCATCAATACGAGTTCAGTCGCTTAAACCTTGAGTACACAGTGATGTCTAAGCGTAAGCTTAATCAACTCGTCACTGAAAAACTGGTTAACGGTTGGGATGACCCACGTATGCCAACAGTCTCTGGTCTGCGTCGTCGTGGCTTCACGCCAGCATCTATCCGTGAATTCTGTAAGCGTATTGGTGTAACGAAGCAAGAAAATATGATCGAGTTTAGCTCATTAGAATCTTGTATTCGTGATGACCTAAACGAGAACGCTCCGCGTGCAATGGCTGTGCTGGATCCTGTTAAAGTTGTTATCGAAAACTTTGAAGAAGGTGCAGTAGAAAACTTGACGGTTGCTAATCACCCAAACAAACCAGAGATGGGTGTGCGTGAAGTACCATTCACTCGTGAGTTGTGGATTGAGCGTGAAGACTTCCGTGAAGAGGCGAACAAAAAGTACAAGCGTTTAGTGCTAGGTAAAGAAGTTCGCTTACGTGGTGCTTACGTGATCAAAGCAGAGCGCGTTGAAAAAGATGCCGAAGGCAACATCACGACTATCTTCTGTTCTTATGATGCAGACACACTAGGTAAGAACCCGGCTGATGGCCGTAAAGTAAAAGGTGTGATTCATTGGGTATCAGCTGATAAAGCATTACCAGCGGAAATCCGTCTGTACGATCGTCTATTTACGGTTCCAAACCCGGGTGCAGCAGAAGACTTTGCTTCTACAATCAACCCTGAATCATTAGTTGTGATCAATGGTTTTGTAGAGCCTAGCTTAGCGTCTGCAGTAGCAGAAAAAGGCTACCAGTTTGAGCGTATGGGTTACTTCTGCGCAGACTCGAAAGATTCTTCAGCAGATAAACTAGTATTCAACCGCACGGTTGGCCTACGTGATACTTGGGCAAAAATTGAGAACCAATAATCTCGATTAATGCAAAAATCGATAAAAATGCCAGCAAATGCTGGCATTTTTTTATTCTCATTATCGTAATTCGGCGGTTACAGGTAATGTAGGGAGTTGCTTAAGAACGAGGGACGTTTGATAAATGTTCGGTTTGGAAGCAAAACAATGATGTTTATTAAGGTTTGAATTGGTAAGTCTAATCGACGCTTTACAAAAGTTGGTACGGCAATTCAGCTATTGAAAGATATCGCCCTCAGAAACAAAAAACGCCAGCATGAGCTGACGTTTATTTTAAATCAACAAACCGTTATTTTTTTGGTTTGTGTGCATCTGGATTGTCTTTACAACCACCATCACTGCACTTGCCGTACAAGTATAAGCTGTGGTTTGTTAGCGTGACATTGTACTTAGCTGCAATCTCTTTTTGACGTTCTTCAATAAGATCGTCAGAAAATTCAATTACCTCACCACAGTCTAGGCACACTAGATGGTCGTGGTGATGTTGAGTCGATAATTCGAAGACTGACTTACCACCTTCAAAGTGGTGACGAGTTACAATACCAGCATCATCGAATTGGTTTAGAACTCGGTAAACAGTTGCTAGGCCAATCTCTTCACCTAGATCAATCAACTTTTTGTACAAATCTTCAGCACTGATGTGCTGGCAGTCTGGCTGCTGAAGTACTTCTAGAATTTTTAGCCTTGGAAGGGTTACTTTTAAACCCGCATCCTTCAGCGCCTGATTATTATCTGACATATACTTTCCCGTTGGATCATCTGCAGCGATTTAACAGAATTCAATCTTCCTACCATTATAGGATATGCGCTCAGAACATTAAACCACGAACTTCAAAGGGTTAATAGAATCTTTTTGTAAATTAGAAACAGGTCGATTATATTACAGATCTGACCAGTTACAATTATGTAACATTGAGCTTGGAGAGGGCACGGACTGTGATGAATAAGCGACTTGCGAAGATATACAAACCAGGAATTGTAAAATTCGCACTCAATATTTGGCCACCTTTTTGGGGCGCTGGTATTAAAATCTTACATATTTCTGAAGACTTTCGTGCTGTGAAGGTGCGTTTGAAACTTCGCTGGTGGAATAAAAACGCCAATCGTACTCAGTATGGTGGCAGTATTTTCTCTTTAACTGATCCCATTTACTCGTTGATGCTGATGGGGATTCTACGCGAGGAGTATTATGTGTGGGATAAAGAGGCGAGTATTAACTTTATTAAGCCAGGGCAAAGTGATTTATTTGCAGAATTCGAGGTCACTGAAGGAATGCTAGAAAACATTTATCAAATGACACGGAATGGAGAAAAGTGTTTTCCTGAATTTATTACCCATGTAAAAGATAAGCAGGGGAATGTGGTTTCAGAGGTTCAACGCAAGCTTTATGTAAGAAAGAAACCTCAGTATCGCGAAGAGGAAGTGCTCACCGATGCTTTGTGAAAATATACAAAAAGACCTCCAATCGGAGGTCTTTGTATAATTCGATTTATTTAGCCTTCAAGCTCAGCTAAACACATTTCTTCGTAAATCTGTTTAACCCAGTTCTCAACACGTTCGTCAGTCAGTTCCGGTTGACGGTCTTCATCGATACATAGACCTACGAATTGGCTGTCGTCGCCTTCAACAAGTGCTTTAGACGCTTCAAATTCGTAGCCTTCTGTTGAAGTATGGCCAAGAATTGTGCCGCCTTTAGACTCAACGATATCACGTACTGTGCCCATCGCGTCACAGAAGTATTCTGCGTAGTCCTCTTGGTCGCCACAGCCAAAGATAGCCACTAGCTTAGTAGAGAAGTCGATTTGCTCAAGTTCTGGGAAGAAATCATCCCAATCACATTGTGCTTCACCGTAGTACCAAGTTGGGATACCTAGAAGAAGAAGATCGAAGTTATCGATGTCTTCTTTGCTGCTTTTCGCGATGTCTTGAACGTGAACTAGATGCTTACCTAGTTGCTTTTGAATCATCTTTGCAACGGCTTCAGTATTACCTGTGTCGCTACCGAAGAAGATACCTACACTTGCCATAGAGTCTATACCTTTACATTGTTTGTTATTGGCGATGGTACTAAGGGTTTAACCTAACCCAGAGCCTTCCCAAGTTAGCTGAATTACACCTTTTGCAATAAAGCCAGCACAGCCTAGGAAAAGGACTAACCACACAATACGACGACCAAAAACAGGTACATTGCCTTGCTTTAGCACATCTTTTATCGCCATCCCGATGAAAAAGAAGATAGCAGCAAAAAGAAGATCGAGCCCAATAGACTCGAGCATATCCATATAGTCGTAAAGCATTTTAGTCCTTCATGCCGAAAAATCTTGGGCGCACTATACCACTGTTAAACGGTAAAGTTAATGCACTACAAGAAGGGTTATTTCAATAATCTATTGTTGCTTTTCGAATTTGTTAACTCGAAATGTATTTCCGAATGACTCTCATTACTTCAGCCGGTTTTTCGGCGTGAAGCCAGTGGCCAGTATTAGCGATAATATGTGCTTTTGCTTGTTTGAACTGTTTTTGCACCGCAGGTTGGTGCTCTGGCATTAAGTAATCGGAATCACCACCTTTAATAAACAGAGTGGGTATGTCTGTTGGGGCAATTTCCTGCCAGCCGATAATTTGTGCGTAATTCTCAAAAAGGCTCGGTACGTTAAACCGCCAGTCCATTTTATCGCCATTTTTGTATAGTGACTTAGAGAGAAATTGTCTTACACCGTCGATCTCAACATGTTGAGCTAGGATATCCATCGCTTGTTGACGGCTTGCTGGCTTTTCGTTAATTACGGCGTGTAAACCATTAAACACATTGTCGTGACGGTTTGCTGTGTAGGCGACAGGTGCCATGTCGAGCACAACCAACTGTTTGACGAGCTCTGGAGCAATGTCCACCAGTGTCATCGCGACCTTTCCACCCATTGAATGCCCAATAATAATAGATGGTTCAACATTTAAGTGTTGTAGGAGTTGTGCCACATCTTTTGCCATGTCGGCGTAATTATGAATGTTTGAGTGAAAAGAGAGGCCGTGATTTCTCAGATCAATACTGATCACCGTGTGATCTTTAGTAAGATCGCGGGCTAGTAGACCCAGATTACTTAAACTACCAAACAATCCGTGAATCAAAACAACTGTTTGGCCTTGGCCTTCCTGCTTATAGTTGAGTAATGCTGACATTTTATCTTATTCGTGATGGGTTTAACGTGGAGTATCCGAGAGGATCTCGTTATAATCCCCCAGAGTTTAAACATTGAGAATGTGAAAAGCGAATGAAAACAATTGAGGTTGATGAGGATCTATACCGTTACATTGCTAGCCAAACTAAGCATATCGGTGAAAGCGCCTCGGATATTTTGCGACGCCTTTTAAACCTTGATGGTCAGTTGCAGGAAGCTGAAGCCGCGCCTGTAGTAGAGAAGCCACAAGGGATTGTAGTAAGTAAAGATGCGGGTAAAACGGAATCTGTTGATGTAGTGAAAGAAATGCGTTCGCTGCTTATTTCTGATGAGTTTGCCGGTCTAAAAAAAGCGATTGATCGCTTTATGTTAGTACTATCGACCTTACATAAATTAAATCCAGAAGGTTTCGCACAGGCTACGAATGTAAAGGGACGCAAACGCGTGTACTTTGCAGATAATGAAGAAACCTTGTTGGCAAATGGCAACACGACCAAGCCAAAAGCCATTCCTGGCACACCGTTTTGGGTTATCACGAACAACAATACCAGTCGTAAAAGACAGATGGTTGAACAAGTGATGACACACATGGGGTACCAACCTGACTTAATAGAAAAAGTAACAGGTTCAATCTAAGAAACCTGATAGAAGCCTCATAATGTGTCGCAGTTTGCGGATATTATGAGGCTTTTTTAATTTTATTTGTATTTAAAGAAAGGATGTCAAACATGGCTATGCACCCTCGTGCTGGGCAAAAAGCGCAGCAGGAAGATCTCCATAATATTCCGGCACTTGTTGCCAATTACTTCTTGCTTCAACCTGATGCTAAGAACCCCGATCACAAGGTTCAATTCGGCACATCAGGTCACCGTGGTACCGCTGATAAGCATACATTTAACGAAAACCACATTTTGGCTATTGCTCAAGCGGTTGCAGAAGTTCGTGCCCAGCAAGGGACCACAGGTCCTTTGTTTGTCGGTAAAGACACGCATGCTTTGTCTGAACCTGCATTTTCTAGCGTGATTGAAGTTTTGATTGCGAATGGCGTAAAAGTCATCGTACAGCAGGATAACGGCTACACGCCAACACCAGGTATCTCGCACGCAATTCTGACTTACAACATCAAGCACGATGAAAAAGCAGACGGTATTGTGATTACGCCATCTCATAACCCACCACAAGACGGCGGTATCAAATACAATCCGACTCACGGTGGTCCAGCAGAAGCTGAGTTGACTCAAGCTATCGAAGATCGTGCGAACGCACTGATTGCCGAAGGTTTACAAGGTGTTAAACGCTTACCACTAGCAGAAGCAAAAGCATCGGATCTGTTTGTGGAGATGGACTTGGTTAAACCCTATATCGATGATCTGGTGAACGTTATCGATATGGAAGCAATCCAAAAAGCAAATCTGAAGATTGGTGTAGATCCATTGGGTGGCAGCGGCATCGATTACTGGCGTCAAATTGGTCAGGCATACAACCTAGACCTAACGCTAGTAAGTGAAGCGATTGATCCTTCTTTCCAATTCATGTCTCTCGATAAAGACGGTGTTGTACGTATGGACTGTTCTTCTCCTTACGCAATGGCGGGTCTATTGGCACTGAAAGACGAATACGATTTAGCATTTGGTAACGATCCTGACTACGACCGTCACGGTATCGTTACGCCAAAAGGTTTGATGAACCCGAACCACTTCTTAGCCGTTTGTATCGACTACCTATACCGCCATCGTGACGCATGGGGTAAAGATGTAGCTGTTGGTAAAACACTAGTATCAAGTGCACTGATTGACCGTGTTGTTGCGGATCTAGGTCGTGAGCTATGTGAAGTACCAGTAGGCTTTAAATGGTTTGTTGATGGTCTGTACACTGGTAAATTCGGCTTCGGTGGCGAAGAAAGTGCCGGGGCATCTTTTCTTCGTAAAGATGGTACGCCTTGGTCAACAGACAAAGACGGCATCTTGTTATGTCTTCTAGCGGCAGAGATCACTGCGGTAACGGGTAAGAACCCACAAGACTACTATGAAGAGCTAGCGGCGAAACACGGTGAGTCGAAATACAACCGTATTCAAGCTGTAGCGAATGGCCCTCAAAAAGACGTACTGAAGAAGTTGTCACCAGAAATGGTCGCGGCTGAAACACTAGCGGGTGATCCAATTACGGCTCGTCTCACGCATGCGCCTGGTAATGGTGCTGCAATCGGTGGTCTAAAAGTAACGACTGCCAACGGCTGGTTTGCTGCTCGTCCATCAGGCACAGAGGACATCTACAAGATTTACTGTGAAAGCTTCAAAGGTGAAGAACACCTAAAACAAATCGAAGCAGAAGCACAAGAGATCGTTAATCAAGTGTTTGCAGCTGCCGGCCTGTAAACCATTCAATAGTCGATTTAGAAAACAAAGGGTTGATGTGCAAGCATCAACCCTTTTGCGTTTTAAGATTCCTGAACTGAGTTGTTGCCGGGCCAGGAATCCGGTACCACAAACCAGAATTGACCGTCCTCCGTTTGTGCATGTACAAATCGGTCTGAAGGCTTTTCAATGGGTTGAGAGAAATCGTCCGTACCAATCGCCCAGCATGGTTTGTGTAAATGATAAAGTGGCTTACCGATTAACTCCCATTGGCTCTGGTAGCACCAGTAACCACTAATCTGACTTGGATTTAGTTCATAACCCAAGCACTCGCTAGGAGTTGGCTCTGGAGTAAACGGATTAATATAGAGTCGTCCTTGCATCAATAGATGCTCTTGTGGGGCGTCGTTTAACGGAATTATTTTTTGAAATTCCGGGCGATCGCTCATTTTCAACTGATGAGTAAGCATTCTATTCAGTTTTGTATGCAGCTGGTCGTGAGCATTCGGACCATACCAAACGCCGTTATAAAGAAGATAAAACTTAATCGCCACTTCCCAGTGTTCTATTTGATTTGATTCTGTATTCCGCAACACCAAATCTATAGCACCAATGGTCTTACCTTCGATGTCGTTTAACTGAACCTCTTCCGCGATAACCTGATATCGTTCTGAACTAGAGAGAACTGCAGTGCATAAGTGCTGATATAAAAAGCCCAATCTTGGATTACCATTGTATTGCTCAGTGTTCTTTAAAGGCGTTACCGTAAGATCCTCTAAGGTTGCAAACGGAGGGCGTAACTTGAAAAGAGGAGGTGAAGTGGCGATCCATTGGTAAAAGCGTTGCAGTTGGTTCATCCGTATCCCTAAATGTATGGTGAGGCGACAAGCTTTGTTATTGTAACTAAATTTGCTTTTGAGGGTAGGGTGGCTAGCATCGATATTAGGGTTCGAGATACACTTTAAATACCTAAATGATATCAAGGTGCCAGATGTCAAAACGTTGTTGTATCAACTAGGTTGCACACTCTCGGTCTGATTTCATCGAGAGGTTATTTAGGTTTACATGCGCTAGAAATTGGAAGTAATAATGAATAACTTAAAGCTAGAACAGATTCTTAATGACAAACTGTCACCGCAGTTAATTAAAGATTACGCACCAAACGGGTTACAGGTAGAAGGGACGCCAGCCGTAAAGCGTATTATCACTGGCGTAACTGCCTCCCAAGCCTTAATCGATAAAGCGATTGAGCTTAATGCAGACGCATTACTCGTTCATCACGGTTATTTTTGGAAAGGTGAACCTGAGCCAATTCGTGGTATGAAAGGTAAACGAATTCGTAGTCTGATCAAAAACGATATCAACTTATATGGTTATCACCTTCCTCTGGATATTCACCCAGAGCTAGGCAACAACGCCGAATTAGCTCGCTTACTTGAAATCGAAGTAGAAGGTGGACTTGAAGGACATCCTCAATCAGTAGCCATGTTTGGACGCTTGAAAAAACCGATGTCTGGTGCTGAGTTTGCGAGCAAGATCAATCAAGTTCTTGATAGAGAACCACTGCATATTGCTCCAGAGAATACCGATAAGATGATTGAGACGGTCGGTTGGTGCACTGGTGGAGGGCAGGATTTTATTGAGCTTGCTGTACAACACGGATTAGATGCGTTTATCTCTGGCGAAATTTCTGAGCGTACAACCTATACTGCGCGAGAAATGGACATTCATTACTTTGCTGCAGGTCATCATGCTACTGAGCGTTATGGTGTTCAGGCTTTAGGAAAATGGCTAGCGGATGAATACGGCCTACATGTCGAGTTTATCGATATTGATAATCCGGTTTAGTGTTCGCTATTCATATCGTGAAACGCTGAAAAGAAAAAAGGGTTGAGACAAAATCTCAACCCTTTTGTTTGTTTATCTTCTAACTAAAAAGATCATTCACGTTCGTGAAGTGGAGAAAACTCACGCTGTGTTTCACCAGTGTATAGCTGACGAGGACGACCGATGCGGTTCAGTGGATCGCTGTGCATTTCGTTCCAGTGAGCAATCCAGCCGATGGTACGAGAAATCGCGAAGATAACCGTAAACATAGAAACTGGAATACCAATCGCTTTAAGAATGATACCTGAGTAGAAGTCTACGTTCGGGTACAGCTTCTTAGAAACGAAGTACTCATCAGAAAGCGCAATGCGCTCAAGTTCCATTGCTACATCTAGTAGAGGGTCTTGAATGTTTAGCTCTTTGAGAACTTCATGACACGTTTCGCGCATTACTGTCGCACGTGGATCGTAGTTTTTATAAACGCGGTGACCAAAGCCCATTAAGCGGAATGGGTCATCTTTGTCTTTCGCGCGGTCTACATACTCAGGGATGTTATCGACGCTGCCAATCTCTTCTAGCATTCTCAAGCACGCTTCGTTTGCACCACCGTGAGCAGGTCCCCAAAGTGATGCAATACCAGCGGCAATACATGCAAATGGGTTAGCACCAGAAGAGCCAGCTAGACGTACAGTTGACGTCGACGCATTCTGTTCGTGATCCGCGTGTAGCGTGAAGATTTTATCCATCGCACGAGCAACGACAGGGTTTACTTCATACTCTTCGCAAGGGTTTGCGAACATCATGTGTAGGAAGTTTTCTGCGTAGCTCAAATCATTGCGTGGGTAGATAAATGGCTGACCGATAGAGTATTTGTAACACATTGCAGCCAGTGTCGGCATCTTCGATAGCAGACGGTACGCCGCGATCTCACGGTGCTCGTCGTTGTTGATGTCAAGAGAGTCGTGGTAGAAGGCTGCAAGTGCACCGACTACACCACACATTACTGCCATTGGGTGAGCATCACGTCGGAAGCCATGGAAAAAGCTTGCGATTTGCTCGTGGACCATAGTATGACGCGTTACGGTCGTCTTGAATTGCTCGTATTGTTCTCGGGTAGGGGCTTCACCATAAAGAAGGATGTAACATACTTCTAAGTAATCTGCGTTATTGGCTAATTGATCAATCGGGAAACCGCGGTGCAAAAGAATACCTTTGCCGCCATCGATGTACGTGATTGATGATTCACAAGATGCAGTGGCAAGAAAACCTGGGTCAAAAGTAAAGTAACCATTGGCTCCCAGCTTACGAACGTCAATTACAGGTGTACCTAGCGTACCGTCCATAATTGGCAGTTCGATTGGCGCTTGACCTTCAACATGAAGGGTCGCTTTCTTATCCGCCATAACAATCTCCTTTGTTTATTATTTAATCCGTCCAGGATGTTTATGTGCCATTTTTGTACTGTTGTTAAAGCTTAAAGTCAATTTTTCTCCATCTTTGTGTGCACTTGTTATGATTTTTCTCATGAAAATCGTTAAAAATCTGTTCTATGTAGCATAATTTGTTACACCAATTGTATTAGAATGTTGCTCGCCGTATATTGGCTAAGAAAATTTTAGTTAAATCCTTATAAATTCGGGGCTAGAAACAAAGAGTGAGGTTTGTTGCTGGACTCCGATTGTTAACAAGTTGTTTACAATTATCTGGGTGGTTACTCGCGATATTTGTTAAATAGATGTTAACTTTTGTACGTTTGGAAGCTGAAATTGGTTATAACAATAAATGCTCAATGGAGCTGAGTGAGCAAGCCCGTGAAAGAAAGAAAGTCAAGACCTGTTAATTTAGATTTACAGACCATCCACTTTCCTATCACAGCAATCGCATCCATCCTACACCGTGTGTCTGGGGTAATTACGTTTGTTGCGGTGGGTATACTACTGTGGTTACTGTCCATTTCTCTGTCATCCCCAATGGGTTTTATGGAAGCCGCTGACATCGTCGATAGCTTCTTCGTAAAATTCATCCTGTGGGGAATTCTTACTGCACTTGCCTACCACATTGCAGGTGGTATCCGTCACTTGTTGATGGATCTAGGTCACTTTGAAGAGCTAGATTCTGGCACGATGAGCGCTAAAGTCGCGTTTGGTGCAACAGCAGTATTATCATTATTGGCGGGGATCTTGGTATGGTAAAACACGTATCTTCATTTGGTCGTAATGGTGTACACGATTTCCTACTGATTCGTGCAACTGCAATCATTATGACGCTATACACGATTTATCTGATTAGCTTCTGTGCATTTTCAGATATCTCTTACGCATCTTGGACCCAATTCTTTGGTGGTACCTTCACTAAAGTATTCACCATGTTGGCACTTGTTTCGATCCTGATCCACGCATGGGTCGGTTTGTGGCAGGTATTAACGGATTACATTAAGTGCGCGAAACTGCGTGGCGCACTGCAACTTGGTGTTATTGCCGTGCTATTCGGCTATGTCTTCTCTGGTCTATTTATTCTGTGGGGTGCGTAAGTGTCTATTCCAGTTCGTGAGTTTGACGCCGTAGTAATCGGCGCTGGTGGTGCAGGTATGCGCGCTGCACTACAAATTTCAGAACAAGGCCTATCATGTGCTTTGTTGTCAAAAGTATTTCCAACACGTTCTCATACTGTGTCTGCACAGGGCGGTATTACCGTTGCTCTGGGTAACTCGCACAAAGACAATTGGCAATGGCACATGTACGATACCGTTAAAGGTTCCGATTACATCGGTGACCAAAATGCGATTGAATACATGTGTAAGAATGGCCCTGAGTCCGTTATCGAACTAGAAAAAATGGGTCTTCCATTCTCTCGTTTTGATAATGGTACTATCTACCAACGTCCATTCGGTGGTCAGTCAAAAGAATTTGGTGGTGAGCAAGCTGCACGTACAGCAGCAGCTGCGGACCGTACAGGTCACGCGCTTCTTCATACGCTTTACCAACAAAATGTGAAACACAAAACCACCATTTTCTCGGAATGGTATGCACTAGACTTGGTGAAAAACCAAGACGGCGCCGTAATGGGCTGTACTGCGATTTGTATGGAAACAGGCGAAATCTGTTACTTCAAATCAAAAGCAACGATTCTAGCAACAGGTGGCGCAGGTCGTATTTACGCGTCGACCACTAACGCACACATCAACACTGGTGACGGTGTAGGTATGGCATTGCGTGCGGGTGTACCTATGCAAGACATGGAAATGTGGCAGTTCCACCCAACGGGTATCGCTGGTGCAGGTGTTCTTGTAACAGAAGGTTGTCGTGGTGAAGGTGGTTACCTTCTAAATAAAGATGGCGAACGCTTCATGGAACGTTATGCTCCAAACGCGAAAGACCTTGCTGGTCGTGACGTAGTTGCTCGTTCAATGATGATCGAAATCCGCGAAGGCCGCGGTTGTGATGGCCCTTGGGGTCCACACATTAAGCTGAAGTTGGATCACCTTGGTAAAGAAGTGCTTGAGTCACGTCTGCCTGGTATTTGTGAGCTGTCTCGTACTTTCGCGCACGTTGATCCAGTGAAAGAGCCAATTCCAGTAATTCCAACCTGTCACTACATGATGGGTGGTGTACCGACTCAAGTGTCTGGTCAAGCAATCAAGCAAAAGGCTGACGGCAGCGAGATGGAAGTACAAGGTCTATATGCATGTGGTGAGATTGCTTCTGTATCAGTACACGGAGCAAACCGTCTAGGCGGCAATTCATTACTAGACTTAGTCGTATTTGGTCGCGCGACTGGCTTGCACCTTGGCGAAACGCTCGCAGCGCAAGCTGAGGCACGCCCTGCAACTGAATCTGATATTGAAGCATCTCTAGCGCGTACCATGCGTTGGGAAAATAGTACTGGCGGTGAAGATCCAGTTCAAATCCGTAAAGACCTACAAGCTTGCATGCAAAACAGCTTCTCGGTATTCCGTGAAGGCGATGCAATGGCAACGGGTCTAGAAGAGTTGAAAGTAATTCGCGAACGTCTGAAAGATGCGCATCTAGCGGACAAGTCTTCTGAATTCAACACGCAACGTATTGAGTGTCTAGAGTTAGACAACTTGATGGAAACAGCATTCTCTACAGCCGTAGCGGCGAACTACCGTACTGAAAGCCGTGGCGCACATGCACGTTTCGATTTCCCTGAGCGTGATGATGAGAACTGGCTATGCCACTCTATCTACAACCCGGAAACAGAAGCGATGACTAAGCGTGATGTGAACATGACGCCAACGCATCGTGAAGCTTTCCCGCCGAAAGTACGTACATACTAAAGGGAGGATACGACTATGAAATTGAACTTCTCTTTATACCGTTACAATCCGGATGTAGATACCAAGCCTTACATGAAAGAGTATACCCTTGAGGTAGACGAAGGCTCAGACATGATGGTGCTTGATGCATTGATTCTGCTAAAAGAGCAAGATCCAAGCATCGCGTTCCGTCGCTCATGCCGTGAAGGGGTATGTGGTTCTGATGGTTTGAACATGAATGGTAAAAATGGTCTAGCGTGTATCACACCGTTATCTGCTCTACAAGGTGATAAGATAGTTATTCGTCCACTGCCAGGGTTACCTGTCGTGCGCGATCTTATCGTTGACATGACGCAGTTCTATGATAACTATGCGAAAGTTAAACCATTCTTGATTGATGATGGTGCATTACCACCATCACGCGAGAACCTACAATCGCCTGATGATCGTGCGCATTTAGATGGATTGTACGAATGTATCATGTGTGCATGTTGTACAACGTCTTGCCCATCATTCTGGTGGAACCCTGACAAATTCATCGGTCCAGCTGGTCTTCTTGCGGCGTACCGTTGGCTAATTGATAGCCGCGATACGGCAACAGATGAACGTTTGTCTGATCTTGATGATGCATTTAGCGTTTTTCGTTGCCATGGCATCATGAATTGTGTAAGTGTTTGTCCTAAGGGATTAAATCCGACGAAAGCCATCGGCCATATTAAGTCGATGCTGGTTAATCGCTCGGTTTAATTTACTCGCTCTTAGGAATGTCGCAGTGTTGCGGATCACCCGATATGACCGCTTCACTGCTTCAAGAATATTTCGAGTAAAGAATACAAAAATTGCCGACTAGTTCTGGTCGGCTCTTATAGCTCGGCAAAGACCGAAGCAAACGTGAAAACTACTGGTTAAGGGAAAATATGCACAACGGCGTGATGAAGGCATGGCTCGAGTCTTCACACTTGGCTGGCGCCAATGCAACGTATGTAGAGGACCTCTACGAACTGTATCTAAGTGATCCCGATCTGGTAAGTGAGGAGTGGAAACGTGTTTTTGAAGGCTTACCTAAGCCGTCAGAAGAAGTGGCAGAACAACCACATTCACGTGTCCGTGACTACTTCCGTCGACTCGCTAGAGAAACAAAGCATTACAATGTCCAAGTTAGTGACCCAGATGTCGATGCAAAACAAGTAAAAGTTCTACAGCTAATCAACGCATACCGTTTCCGCGGACATGAAGCTGCAGAATTAGACCCACTAGGTCTATGGCAACGCCCAACCGTGGCGGAGTTAGACCCTGCTTTTCATAATCTTACCGAAGATGACTTCGAAGAAACTTTCAACGTAGGTTCTTTTGCTGTTGGGCAAGAAACCATGAAGTTGAAAGACATCTATGAAGCCCTCAACAAAACTTACTGCGGTTCCATCGGTGCTGAATACATGCACATGACTGACACAGAGCAAAAACGTTGGATCCAACAACGTCTTGAGTCTGTCGTAGGCCAGCCATCATTCAACAAAGATGAGAAGCGCACATTCCTAGAAGAGCTAACAGCCGCTGAAGGTTTGGAGCGTTACCTCGGAGCGAAATTCCCAGGTGCAAAACGTTTCTCTCTAGAAGGTGGTGACGCACTGATTCCGATGACGAAAGAGTTGATCCGTCACGCGGGAACAAGTGGGATGCGTGAAGTGGTTATCGGTATGGCTCACCGTGGTCGTTTGAACATGCTGGTGAACGTGCTTGGTAAGAAGCCTCAAGATCTATTCGATGAGTTTGCCGGTAAACACGACGAAACTTGGGGCACCGGTGATGTGAAATATCACCAAGGTTTCTCTGCCGACTTTGCTACCCCAGGTGGTGATGTTCACTTAGCTCTTGCATTTAACCCATCGCATCTAGAAATCGTCAACCCAGTAGTCATGGGGTCGGTGCGAGCACGTCAAGATCGCTTGGGTGATAATCAAGGTAGCAAAGTGCTTCCTATCACTATCCACGGTGACTCTGCAATCGCTGGTCAGGGTGTGGTTGCCGAAACGTTCAACATGTCACTGGCTCGTGGTTTCCAAGTCGGTGGTACGGTGCGTATCGTTATTAACAACCAAGTTGGCTTTACGACGTCTAACCCTCGTGACACGCGTTCAACGATGTACTGTACAGATATCGCGAAGATGGTTCAGGCGCCAATTTTCCACGTGAATGCCGATGACCCAGAAGCGGTTGCTTTTGTTACTCGTATTGCTTTGGATTACCGCAACGAGTTCAAGCGCGATGTCGTGATTGATTTGGTGTGTTACCGTCGCCATGGTCACAACGAGGCCGATGAGCCAAACGCGACTCAGCCTTTGATGTACCAAAAAATCAAAAAACACCCTACACCACGCAAATTGTATGCGGATATTCTGATCGATAAAAACGAATCAGATATCGAGACAGCGACTCAGTTAGTCAATGAGTACCGCGACGCATTAGACCGCGGTGAAGTGGTGGTTAAAGAATGGCGTCCAATGGCGTTGCACTCTGTAGACTGGTCCCCTTACTTAGGGCATGAATGGGATATGGAGTGGGATTCAAAATATGACAAGACGCGTCTTATCGAGTTGGGTAATCGTCTTTGTCAGTATCCAGAAAGCCATAAACTGCAAAGCCGTGTTAATAAGCTTTACAACGATCGCCTAGCAATGATGACCGGTGAAAAAGCAATCGACTGGGGTATGGCCGAAACATTGGCGTATGCAACATTAGTTGATGATGGTAAGCGAATTCGCCTTTCTGGTCAGGATTCGGGTCGTGGTACTTTCTTCCACCGTCACTCGGTTCTTCATAACCAAACAGATGCAAGTACGTACATTCCATTAGCGAATATTCATGACAATCAGGGTCCATTCCAAGTGTTTGACTCAGTACTGTCAGAAGAAGCGGTATTGGCATTTGAATACGGTTACGCAACAGCAGAGCCAGGTGGTTTGACTATTTGGGAAGCGCAGTTTGGTGACTTTGCCAACGGCGCGCAGGTTGTGATTGACCAATTCATCTCGTCAGGTGAGCAGAAATGGGCACGCTTGTGTGGTCTCACAATGCTTCTACCTCACGGTTACGAAGGTCAAGGCCCTGAGCACTCCTCTGCACGTCTAGAGCGTTACCTTCAGTTGTGTGCTGAGCAAAATATGCAGGTTGTAGTTCCTTCAACACCGGCTCAAGTATACCACATGATTCGTCGTCAAGTTGTACGCCCAATGCGTCGACCTCTGATTGTTATGTCGCCAAAATCTTTGCTGCGCCATCCTCTATGTACTTCGACAATTGAAGACTTAGCGGACGGTACATTCCAATCTGCAATTCCAGAAGTAGATGATTTAGACCCAAGCAAAGTAAAACGCGTCGTGTTCTGTTCAGGTAAGGTTTATTTTGACCTACTGGAGCAGCGCCGTAACAACGAGCAAGACGATGTCGCTATCGTGCGTATCGAGCAGCTTTATCCATTCCCGATGGAAGAAGTACAAGCAGCGATTGCTCAATACACCAACGTTGAAGACTTCGTGTGGTGTCAGGAAGAGCCTCAGAACCAAGGTGCTTGGTACTGTAGCCAACACAACTTCCGTGCCGCTATTCCTGCAGGTGCAGATCTTAAATACGCAGGTCGCCCAGCTTCTGCTTCGCCAGCAGTTGGCTACATGTCGGTGCACTTGAAACAACAAAAAGCGTTGGTTGAAGACGCTCTGAACGTGAACTTAAAAACTTCGAATTAAGAACTAGAAGTTAAAGGAAGAAACAGATATGACAATTGAAATTCTGGTTCCAGATTTACCTGAATCAGTTGCTGATGCAACCGTAGCGACATGGCACAAACAACCAGGCGACGCAGTAGAGCGTGACGAGGTTTTGGTTGACATCGAGACAGACAAAGTCGTGCTAGAAGTGCCAGCTCCGGAAGCAGGCGTTTTGGAAGCTATCGTTGAAGAAGAAGGTGCGACAGTACTTTCTAAACAAATCATTGCTAAATTGAAGCCAGGTGCAGTTGCAGGTGAGCCTACCGCAGACAAAACAGAAGGTACGGAAGCATCTCCTGATAAACGTCATAAAGCTGCGCTTAGCGAAGAAAGCAATGATGCACTAAGCCCAGCAGTACGTCGTTTATTGGCTGAACATGGCTTAGAAGCAAGCCAAGTGAAAGGCACTGGCGTTGGTGGTCGTATTACGCGCGAAGATATTGAAGCGCATCTTGCGAACGCTAAAGCTGCGCCAAAAGAAGAAGCACCAGCAGTGGTTGACGTGCCGGCAGCGGCTCGTAGCCAAAAACGTGTTCCAATGACTCGCCTGCGTAAGACAGTCGCTAACCGTCTACTAGAGGCGAAGAACAACACGGCAATGCTAACGACGTTTAACGAAGTGAACATGAAACCAATCATGGACCTTCGTAAGCAGTACAAAGATCAGTTCGAAGAGCGTCACGGTATTCGTTTGGGCTTCATGTCTTTCTACGTAAAAGCAGTAACAGAAGCGCTTAAGCGTTACCCAGAAGTAAATGCTTCGATTGATGGCGATGACATTGTTTACCACAACTACTTCGACATTAGCATGGCGGTATCAACGCCACGTGGTCTAGTTACACCTGTCCTAAAAGACTGTGACAAGCTTGGTTTCGCTGATGTTGAAAAAGGCATCAAAGAACTGGCTATCAAAGGTCGTGATGGCAAGCTAACGGTAGACGAGCTAATGGGCGGTAACTTCACTATCACAAACGGTGGTGTGTTCGGTTCACTAATGTCTACACCAATCATCAACCCACCTCAATCAGCGATTCTTGGTATGCATAAGATCCAAGAGCGTCCGATGGCAGTGGATGGCAAAGTTGAAATCTTGCCGATGATGTACCTAGCGCTGTCTTACGATCACCGCCTAATTGATGGTCGCGAGTCTGTTGGCTTCCTAGTGACGATTAAAGAGTTGCTAGAAGATCCAGCACGTCTCCTATTAGACGTTTAATATCGCTAAAACGTCTAGTTATCGTAGGTAGCTAGACGTTAAAAATTTCAATGGCTAGACTAGCTCAACGTCTGGCCTTCATTTGAATCCCACACCATGAGTACTCGTGATGAGGGATTGATTTGAGAAGACCCTACAGACGTACAAGCAGCCAAGACTGCAGCGTTATGGAAATAATAAATCCCTTAAGGGAAAAACAAACGGAATATCGAAATGAATTTGCATGAATACCAAGCCAAACAGCTGTTTGCAGAATTCGGTTTGCCTGTGCCAGAAGGCTACGCGTGTGATACACCACAAGAAGCTTTTGAAGCTGCAGGCCGTATCAGTACAGAAAAGAAAGTAGTTAAATGTCAGGTTCACGCTGGTGGCCGTGGTAAAGCGGGCGGTGTAGAGCTGCACGATACAAAAGAAGGCGTTAAAGAGTTTGCACAAAAGTGGTTAGGTAAAAACCTAGTGACTTACCAAACTGACGCTAACGGTCAGCCAGTTACAAAAATCCTTGTTGAAGAAGCTTCAAACATTGCAAACGAATTATACCTAGGTGCGGTTGTTGACCGTGCAAGCCGTAAGATCGTTTTCATGGCTTCAACAGAAGGTGGTGTTGAAATCGAAAAAGTTGCGGAAGAAACGCCGGAGCTTATCCACAAAGCAGCAATCGATCCACTAGTAGGCCCACAAGCTTACCAAGGTCGCGAGCTCGCGTTCAAACTTGGTCTTGAAGGTGACCAAATCAAACAATTCGTTAAGATCTTTATGGGTCTTGGCACTATGTTCTCTCAGTACGACCTTGCTCTGCTAGAGATCAACCCACTTGTGGTTACTGGTGAAGGCAACCTGCTATGTCTTGATGGTAAGATCAACATCGATTCAAACGCTCTTTACCGTCAGCCTAAGCTTCGTGAAATGCATGATCCATCACAAGAAGATGAGCGTGAAGCGCACGCAGCTCAGTGGGAACTGAACTACGTAGCACTAGACGGTAACGTTGGCTGTATGGTTAACGGTGCTGGCCTAGCAATGGGTACGATGGATATCGTAAACCTACACGGCGGCAAGCCAGCTAACTTCTTAGATGTAGGTGGCGGCGCGACGAAAGAGCGTGTTGCTGAAGCATTCAAGATCATCCTATCTGATGACAACGTGAAAGCGGTACTTGTTAACATCTTCGGTGGTATCGTACGTTGTGACATGATCGCAGAAGGTATTATCGGTGCGGTTAAAGAAGTAGGTGTAAGCGTACCTGTTGTTGTTCGTCTAGAAGGTACTAACGCTGACCTAGGTCGCGAAGTTCTTGCTAATTCTGATGTTGATATCATTGCTGCTGAGTCGCTAACGGATGCTGCTCAGAAAGTTGTTGCTGCTGCGGAGGCTAAATAATGTCTGTATTAATTAACAAAGACACTAAAGTAATCTGTCAGGGTTTCACTGGTGGTCAAGGTACTTTCCACTCAGAGCAAGCTATCGCATACGGCACTCAGATGGTTGGTGGTGTGTCTCCAGGTAAAGGTGGCCAAACTCACCTAGGTCTACCTGTATTCAACACAGTTCGCGAAGCAGTAGAAGCAACTGGCGCAACAGCGACAGTAATCTACGTTCCAGCACCTTTCTGTAAAGATGCAATTCTAGAAGCGATTGATGCTGGCATCGAGCTAATCGTAACAATCACGGAAGGCATCCCTACAACAGATATGATCGACGTGAAAGTGAAGCTAGAAGAAACTGGCGTTCGCATGATCGGTCCTAACTGTCCGGGTGTTATCACTCCTGACGAGTGTAAGATCGGTATCATGCCTGGTCACATCCACAAGAAAGGTAAAGTAGGTATCGTATCTCGCAGCGGTACTCTAACTTACGAAGCAGTTAAGCAAACAACAGACGAAGGTTTCGGCCAGTCTACTTGTGTTGGTATTGGTGGTGACCCAATCCCAGGTTCAAACTTCATTGATATTCTAAAACTGTTCCAAGAAGACCCTGAAACAGAAGCGATTGTTATGATCGGTGAAATCGGTGGTACTGCAGAAGAAGAAGCAGCAGCATACATTAAAGAAAACGTAACGAAGCCAGTAGTTTCCTACATTGCTGGTGTAACTGCTCCTCCTGGTAAACGTATGGGCCACGCTGGTGCGATTATCTCTGGCGGTAAAGGTACTGCTGAAGACAAATTTGCTGCACTAGAAGCGGCGGGCGTTAAGACTGTGAAATCTCTAGCAGAGATCGGCCAAGGTCTACGTGAAGTAACGGGCTGGTAATTTCCAACTCGAAGCTTAAAGCTAAAAAAGCCTAGCAATTATTGCTAGGCTTTTTTGTATCAAGGTACTTTTTACGATTTTTGGCGAATAAATTGGCTAAGCATAAACAGAGATGTTGCGCTGATTACTACTGATGGGCCAGCCGGCGTATCGAAGTGCCATGATAGGCTAAGCCCCATTAGTACTGCCACAGAGCCAATAATAGATGCGAACAGTGCCATTTGCTCTGGTGATGAAGAGACCTTACGTGCTGTTGCTGCTGGGATGATCAGCAAAGAAGTCATGATAAGTGCCCCAACAAACTTCATTCCTACGGCAATCACAACACCTACCATAAGCATTAACACCAATCTAACCAAGTCTGTATTGACGCCCTCGACGGCAGCAAGCTCTTCACTAACTGTGCTCGACAATAAAGGTCGCCAAAAAACGTAAAGACACACACTAACAGCAGCGACACCTGCGTAAATGAACATCAGATCTTGCGGAGATACTGCGAGTAAGTCACCGAACAAGTAACTCATCAGATCTACACGGACATTATCCAAGAAACTAACAGAAACTAGACCAACAGATAATGCGCTATGGGCGAGTATACCCAGAAGCGTATCGGTTGCGACCAGTTGTTGTTTCTGCAATGTCACGAGCAATACGGCGAGTGCTAAACAGCAAACGAGTAGTGCAAGATAAAGGTTCACGTTGAGCAGAAAGCCTAATGCCAAACCCATCAATGAAGCATGTGCCAGGGTATCACCGAAGTAAGCCATTTTGCGCCAAACGACGAATGACCCAAGAGGACCTGCAATGATCGCGATGCCAATACCAGCAAGAATAGAAGGTAGAAGAAACTCAATCATGGTGATGATGTCCGTGTTTATGGTTGGAGCATGATGTCGCATCGCCAGTTACTGGCGTTCCGGATAAATCGTGATGATGATGCTCGTGGTCGTGATGATAAAACGCGAGCGATTCTCTCGCTGCATTGCCAAATAGCGCGATGTAAGAAGGGTGCTGAGTAATCGTGGCAGGTGAACCAGAACAGCAAACATGGTGATGCAGACAAATGACATCATCTGTTTTGGCCATTACTAAATGTAAGTCGTGTGACACCATAAATACACCGCAATCGAATCGGTGACGAATGCTTTCAATTAGATCGTAGAGATCGATTTGACCTTGAATATCCACACCCTGCGCAGGTTCATCTAGCACTAACAGCTCTGGGCGTTGAAGCAAAGCACGCGCAAGTAATACGCGTTGGTTTTCACCACCTGATAAGCGATGCATGTTACTACTAATTAAATGCTCAGCGCCAACAAGCCTTAATGCATCAATACATTCTTGTTTACTGTATTTTCCTGCTAAATTTAGAAAACGGGTGACATTCAATGGAAGAGAGTCATTGAGTTTCAATTTTTGAGGAACATAACCAATTTTTAGTTTTCTTTGTCGGTTTAATTTGCCGCTAGTCGGTTTTTGAAGGCCTAAAATGACTTTGACTAACGTTGATTTTCCCGCTCCATTGGGACCAATTAGGGTTGTTATTTTGCCCTTTTGTAATTCCATACTAATGTTATCGAGAACTCTGCGGCCATCGAACTCGACGCATAAGTGCTCAAGATGGACTAAGGAAGACATGAATGAAACTCATTTGCAAATCAATAATGTTATAATGTAACATTATCACACTTTCTACACCATATCCCAAGTAAAACTATGAAAAGAGCATTAATTCTTGCTGCGTCAGCGATGCTAACGTTGCCAGCACACGCAGTAACGGTACTAACGAGTATCAAACCGATTCAGTTATTAGTGACAGAACTTACTCAAGGTGTGACTTCGCCAGATGTATTACTGCAGTCCAACACTTCACCCCATGATTACGCTTTACGCCCATCGGATGTTAAGAAAATCGCTTCTGCTGATTTAGTTATTTGGTACGGACATGATCTCGAACCGTTTCTGGAAAAAGTCGTGTCAGACAGATCGAATATTCTGACTATTAGTCAAATTCCAGATCTAGATTTGCGTGAGTTTGATAGTGAGCACAACCATGACCATGATGGCCACGATCATGGTTCACATGATCCGCACTTTTGGTTAGGTGTAAGTCAAGCACAACAAGTTGCCAAGGCTGTCGTGAATCAACTGGGATCACTTGATCCGGAAAATGCAGCACAGTACCAAGAAAACCTTAAAAAATTTGAAACTGAGCTCAGCCAGACGGACCTGGAGATCAAGAAGAAATTATCGCCAGTGAAAGACAAAGGTTACTTTGTGTTTCACGATGCTTATGGTTATTTCGAAGAGCGTTATGAGTTAAATCAAATGGGGCACTTCACCGTGAGCCCGGATCGTAAGCCGGGCGCAAAAACCTTAATCCAAATTCGTCAAAAGTTAAGTTCAGGAGATGTAGCCTGCGTGTTTTCTGAACCTCAGTTTACTCCAGCTGTCGTTCAGAGCGTGATGCGAGGTAGCAAAGTTGCCAAAGGTGAACTTGACCCATTAGGGAGCACAATTGAAGCAAAACCGGGCAGTTACTTTACTTTTCTCAACAATATGGCGAATAATTTTGAGCAGTGCTTGAGCCAAAAGACGGATTAAGTAGTGTTGTTGTGTAGGAATAGTCCTTTTAACGTGATCCAGTAGTAAGAATTACAACCTTTGGCAAGGCGAGCCTTTTCTCAAACAGTAATTGAGATATCATTATCAATAATTAGCAGCTCAAAATAACCGTATAAGTCCATGCTGTAGAAGATATGGACGGTGAGCGCCGAGCACAAATTGATATAAAAGGTTTTCGTCTTGCTACGCCAATTAGCCCTTGTCTTGTTGGGCTTTTTCCTATCTTTCCAAGCATTTGCTCTTCATAATGCGAATGCCATCTTTTACCCTTTGCCGACTCAGGTTAAGGGTACTTTTATTGCGGCTAAAAAATTGTTCTTGGGTGAGCAAGGGGGCTTGTGGATTCACGACGTGCATGGGCGGGTGTTGTTTTATGATGGCCAAAATATCCTACCTAAATCAGGCAGTTTTTTACAAATGTCTGCCAAGCAACTGGCTTATCATGAAGGCTCGTTCTGGACCTTTGTTGAGAATGAGGTGTATCAAACTTATCCAAATCAAGAAAGACGTTTAGTCTTTAGCTTAAACCCCGGGTCGCAAATAAGAAAAATCGGTTCTTCTGAAGATTATATTTGGGTTAGTGATGGCGCACATTTCTATACTTACAACATCGATACTAACGAGTTAAAGTCCTTTTCTTTGTTGCAGCTCTATCAACATAGCAACAATAGCTATGTTTATATTAACGATGCAGTTCTGCTCGAAGAGAAGTGGGCACTTGCTACAACTTCTGGCTTTTATCTTTCAGAAGGAGATAAGTTTGACCATGTAGTCGCTTCAGGTCAGAACTACATTGAAAAGATCTACTACTCACACACGCGCAGAGAAATTCTGGTAGGAACGTTGCGTGGGGCATTAATTTTCAATATTTATCAACCTGATAAAGAGGTGATTAAGATTGGCGGTTCTCATGTATTGACTTTCGCTGAGACAAATCAAGAGTACTGGGTGGGGACTGAGCATGGTCTGTATTTATACTCATTCTTGTCAGGCGAAGTGACAGAAGTCGAGCCTGCAAGCTTTCTTGAACTGGAGCTGGATAATACAAAGATCTATTCGCTATTGAGTGACAACATGGGAGGGATGTGGATCGCGACTAACCAAGGCATTCGTTATTACTCCTTGTTTAGTAAAAAGTTTGAACGAGTAACCTTCAGTAGTTACGACTCGCAAACATTATCAGGGCGAATTCGACAAACCGCCACAGGACCTGATGATGCGCTTTGGTTCGCGGATGACCGAAAGCTTTATCGGACAGGTGAGAGTGGCAATATCAAAGTCTTGGAGCTTGATTCGCAGATCAATGAATTTGCATTTCAAGGTGGGATGCTTTGGCTTGCGACCTCTAAAGGGCTCGAAATATTCGAGTTGAATGGTCTTAACAAAGTGACATTTCCTTATTTACAGGTTATGGCTGGACACGCAGTGGAGCACGTGACTGTAGATGGTAGTGAGCGTCTCTGGGTATCAAGCGGATACCATCTTTACAATGTTGATATAACCAAGCAAAGCGTAAGAAACTTTGGAAGTGAGTGGCTAGTAAGTCAGTACTTACCAGCTAAGGTTACGCGTTTATACGACACTGAAGATTCTCTATTGATAGGGACCGATCATGGGGTTTATCAATACAGCAATGAACACATCCAGTTCATCCGCTATTCCGAAAAATTTGGTGAATCATTAGACATGGTCACGGCGGTTGATGGCAGTCAGTGGTTTGCGTCATCTTACGGCGTTTTTAAAACGATTAAAGGAAGTGACGAGAAACATGTTGTTGAAATGAGTGTGCCCAACGCGCGACCTGCTTGCTTGATCAGAGACAGGCAAGGTGTGTGGTTAGCCTCTTCTGTCGGATTAAGCTATTACCACCTTTCGGGTGAATTAGTGAAGCATTATTCATCGGCGTCTGGCTTAATGAACAACGAGTTTCTACCAGGAATTTGCAGTGTTATACAGCAAAAAGAAGGTGGTGAGCGAGAGCTCGTCCTAGGGTCGAAATACGGGTTGGTAAAAGCTGAAGCATCCAAGCTGCTTGTGTCCAACCCTCCAGAGTCGAAGTTTATCGTGAGCCAAGTTGTGCTTGAAAACGAGGTTCTACAAGTTGGTAGCGCCGATTTGAATGGAATAAAATTACCGTATGGCTCTTCTCTAAGTTTCTTATTTGGCGTGATGCCAAAACCAGACAGCCAAAATTTGTATTATCGATTGAATAGCGATGATCCTTGGCAAGCGCTAGAGGGAGGCCAACTGACTCTAGAGCATCTCAATTCCGGTGAATACCATCTGCAGGTAAGTAATGAGTCTCAAGTCGCTGCTGGATTGGTTGGGCTCGAGTCGTATTTTATTGTGCTTAATCCTTGGTATTTATCGCAACTCGCAATTTTAGGTTTTGTGGTCGCGAGTATTGCCATGGTTGCACTACTTATGTACTGGCGTTCTCGCTATGTTGTACAGGCTAACCGTGATTTAGCTGCGCAAGTGACACTCAAAACTAACCAGTTGAGGCATCAAAGCCGAGTGTTGTTGACGAGTAACCAACAGCTACGTAAACAGATTCAAGTCAGAAACCTGTTGGTTGATCACGTGGCGCAATCTATTAAGTCCAGTGTGGATTTTATAGCGTCAAAATTACCCATACCTTTGGATGCAGCTACGGAAGATCATCTGGCGAAAACGACATGGCAATTAAATGAGTTAAAAAGTGTTCCTGGCGAAGCTAGCGGCGGTAGTCACAATTACAATTTGAGTCAGATAACTCAATCGGTGGTTGATGTATGGCAAGATGATTTTGCGAAGGCTGGGACTATGGTGGAGCTTGAAGATGAGAGAAAAACAAGTCGAATTGCTCTGGAAAGCTTTAACCTTGATGTTATCTTCAACAGCATTTTTGCCAATATCATCAAGCGTTCTTTCCGAGGCCAAACGGTGAGAATCATGCTAGAAGAGGGCAATGATATTGTTTCATTGAGTTTTCTTGATTATGGGACGCAACTGCCTAATAAAGTCTCGACCGGGCGTCCATCTAATATGAACCACTCTGAATTGAGTATTGATCATCTTGCCCAGTTAGTGACAACGAGTGGAGGATACTTGGCGGTATTTACTTCCGACGCTCAAAATAAAATCGAAATTACATGGCCAACTGCGAAGGAAATGAGTTATGTGGATGAATCTTTGCAAGAATTTGAGTCTGAACCTATCGTCGAAGATAAAGTGACCCCAGAGAAAGAATGGTTGCAAAAAGTCTATCAGCTGGTGGCTGAGCATTACCATGACCCTGAGTTTGGTACTGCTTTAGCGGCTAAAATGCTGTTCATGTCAGAACGCTCTTTACAGAGGCGCTTTAAATCAGCCTCGTCAAGAACGTTAAAAGATTATGTAACCGAAGTTCGTTTAGAAACGGCGTGTGAGCAGTTATTAGCGGGCGAGAAAATCAGCGAAGTAGCGTTTAACTGCGGCTTTAATGATCCTTCTTACTTTAGCCAAAAGTTTAAATTGCATTTTGGTTTGCCTCCTTCCAAGTTTGCTTTGACTCAAGAAAGCCAAGAAACCAACTAAAAAACCTCATTACACACTCCCTAGTGAATATTCAAAAGACTGGGGAGCTGCTTATAGTGCTCTACTATTGCTAGAGCTACCAATGCAGTGATTCTCATTGCTTCTTCATCACATCTAGCCTACAAATCCATTCTCAATACGTAAGCACGGTCACGCTCTATCTGTTAGTAGCGCTGTTCTTAGCTATAACCATACATGGCTTAAGAGGACGGATTTACCTACGGCGACAAATAGATGAATGGTTGTATTTTTGTATCTAGAGTGCGTTGGTTCATTTGAGTAGTGGGGGTATGCGAAATTCGTGAAAACAGAACTGTGCTGAAAAGGTGGATAAGATAAAGAGTTTAGAGAGAGATGAAAAAAAATATCGTGGTATAGCCGGGGGGACTATACCACGGGTGTCAATGACACCTTCGCTTGCTGCCGGAGTGACATGTTGCCATGCCACCTCTGGAATTCATTTGAGAGGTTGCCCTCTCGATGGAGTAACTATACGAGAGGTTACTTATTTTTCTTATAAAAATAACGCCATGTTGATATGAGAAAAACGACAAAGTTTTAAATGTCATCTAACCTTTTGTTTTGTGTGGAGATTTTTATCTTTACCATTTGTTTGTGACATTTTTATTTCATTGGTCGTGATTTTTAATTGTTAATTTTGACGTAAATAACGAGAGGAAATTTACGGAGTTGACGTTTGAAAGCATGAAAACATTTATGAAATCTTTGATTTCACACAAGGATTGAAGGGTTATAGGAGAGTAATATTGGCAGCCTAAACTTATTAAATAATAATATTTCTCATTAGCAATACTCTTAAGGGCCACTATGAAGTTATCAGAGATTAATCCTGGCGATACGGTGACGATTCGGTTGTTAGATGGTCTTTCATCAGATATCAGAAAGAAACTCATGGTAATGGGGCTGCTTCCCAATACAGAAGTCAAAGTGATTCGACGTGCTCCAATGGGCGATCCTTTACAAGTCGAAGTCCGTGGTGTGTCTGTCGCATTGCGAGAAACCATTGCTCAGAAAATTGAAGTGGAGCGAGTGTAATGCAATATCAAGTGCTTACCGTAGGTAATCCTAATAGTGGTAAAACGACGCTATTTAATGGTTTGACTGGCGCAAAACAGCAAGTTGGTAACTGGGCAGGCGTCACCGTTGAAAAGAAAACGGGGCAATTCAAACATGCGGGTGACGAGTTTTTGCTCACTGACCTTCCTGGTATTTACTCGTTAGACAGTGGTAATGATAGCAATAGTATTGACGAATCCATTGCATCGCGTGCGGTTCTAACTCATCCTGCCGACCTCATTATCAACGTGGTTGATGCCACGAGTTTAGAGCGCAGCTTATATATGACGTTACAACTTCGCGAACTTGGCCGTCCTATGATTGTTGTTCTCAACAAAATGGATGCACTAAAACGTGAACGTCAAATGATTAACGTTTCAGAGCTTGAGAAAACGTTAGGTTGTCCTGTAGTAAGTTTATCTGCAACCAATAAAACTCAAGTTGCAGAGTTTAAAGAAAAACTTCATAAGTCCATTGTTCAAGGGGTCGCGCTTAAAGAGTTATCTTTGCATTACGGTGAAAAGATGGAGTTGGCGATTCAAACTGTTTCCGCACTTTTTAACGATCAAACCGTCGCCCATCGTGCATTAGCGATTCGTGCGCTTGAAAAAGATACGATGGTTCTCAATAGCCTTTCCGATATTGATAGAAGCAAAGTATTGGAAGTCATTGCGACTTTAGATTTGGATATCGATTTGCATGTCGCGGATACCAAGTACACATACCTGCATGAACAGTGTAAAAAAGTTCGCCGAAGCGAAGGCAAATTGAGCCGTAGCGTGACTGAAAAACTCGACCAATTTATTTTGAACAAGTGGATTGGGATCCCATTCTTCTTTGTTGTTATGTACTTGATGTTTATGTTCTCGATTAACATCGGTAGTGCATTTATCGACTTTTTTGACATTGGTGTAGGCGCATTGCTGGTTGATGGTGGACACCACTTATTAGATGGTCACCTCCCCGTATGGCTAGTTACGGTGATTGCTGATGGTTTAGGCGGCGGTATTCAAACAGTTGCGACCTTTATCCCGGTTATTGCGTGTTTGTACTTATTCCTTGCTGTGCTCGAGAGCTCGGGTTACATGGCACGCGCTGCGTTTGTGCTTGATAAAGTGATGCAGAAAATCGGCTTGCCGGGTAAAGCGTTTGTCCCTTTGGTTCTTGGTTTTGGCTGTAACGTTCCGTCAATCATGGCAACGCGCACGCTAGACCAAGAGCGTGAGCGCAAGTTGGCTGCGTCGATGGCACCGTTTATGTCATGTGGTGCTCGCTTACCTGTGTACGCTTTATTTGCTGCCGCTTTCTTCCCAGCCTCTGGTCAAAACATTGTGTTTGCACTTTACCTACTTGGTATTGTCGCCGCGGTGTTTACCGGTTTGTTCCTCAAGCACACGCTGTATCCTGGCAGCAGTGATAGCTTGGTGATGGAAATGCCTGACTATGAGCTTCCAACGTTGCAGAACGTCGTGATCAAAACTTGGCAAAAGCTTAAGCGTTTTGTATTGGGTGCAGGTAAAACCATCGTAGTGGTTGTTGCTATCTTGAGCTTCCTCAACTCGCTAGGAACTGACGGTACATTCGGTAATGAAGACAGTGATAAATCGGTTCTATCAAAAGCCGCTCAGGTTGTGACGCCAGTGTTTGCACCAATTGGTATTCAAGAGGATAACTGGCCAGCAACGGTTGGTATTATTACTGGTATCTTCGCGAAAGAGGCAGTCGTGGGCACATTGAACAGCTTATATACTACGCCAACCGATGGAGAGGATGCAGAATTTGATCTTATGGGTAGCCTAGAAGAAGCGGTGATGAGCATTCCTGAAAACCTAGCAGGGCTGAGCTATTCTGATCCTCTGGGGATTGACGTCGGTGATTTAGCAGATTCTCATGCAGTCGCAGAGGAGCAAGAAATTGATGAATCGATCTTTGGTAACATAAAAGAGAAATTTGTTTCTGGTCATGCTGCTTTTGCGTACCTAGTTTTTATCTTACTTTACACTCCTTGTGTGGCTGCGATGGGTGCCTATGTTCGAGAATTCGGCAATAACTTTGCGCGCTTTATAGCGGTATGGACAATGGGGCTCGCGTACTTGAGTGCGACTTTCTATCATCAGCTTATGCATTTCGCTGATAGCCCTATCACCAGCGGCGTTTGGATTGCCATAATTATTGCGATTTTCTTTGGCACGTACCGCGTTTTCAAGCGCGTAGGCAAGAAACATCAAGGCGAGTTTGAGGCGCAAGTCGTATGATTTTAAAAGAGCTTTATCAATATATTGCCGAAAAAGGAACGGTTTCCCAATCTGAGCTAGCAAAACAGTTCGGAATGAGTGAAGACGGTGCAGACGCCATGTTAAGTGTATGGATTAACAAAGGTCGCATTTCTCGCTTGGTAGATACAAATAAAGCTCATCATATAACGCGAATACGCTATGCAGTCACAAAGCACGATGGTTTGTCACTTACCGTGACCATGTAGTAGGAGCAATGAACCATCGCGCACAAACAACAAAGCCGCATCAGCAATGATGCGGCTTTTTACTTTCTACCTGAATTAAAAGTTATATAACGGTTACGCTTTACGGAAGATAGAGCTTAACGACAACACATTACGAATTCGGTTAAGAATCTCTTCTTGTTCTTCGTCAGTACGAAACTCTCCTTTTGTATTCCCCCAAACTGGTCCTGGCCATGCCATATCGTCTTTAAAGCGCGCAATATGGTGAATGTGCAGCTGTGGCACCATGTTACCTAGGGCGCCAAGGTTTAACTTGTCTGGGCGGAATGTCGCTTCGAGTGCTTGGCTTACCGCTTGAGATTCGAGCAAAAACTGTTGTTGCTCTTGCATTGGCAAGTGGTGTAGCTCTTTCAAATTTTCGCGTTTAGGCACCAAGATAACCCATGGCACAGCATTATCTTTATGAAGAAGCGCGACGCAAAGTGGGAAGTGACCAATCACCGAAGTGTCTTTTGCCAATTGAGGATGAAGTTCAAAACTCATTATTGCTGTCCGATTAATTTTTAGTTTGAATTAGTATACGACAGATAAAACAAAAGGTTGGCGCTTTCACGTCAACCTTTGTCATCATTTAGCTTGTGCTACTTAAGCTAACTACGTAAAAGCGGATTACATACGCTCTAGAGTATCGATACCCAGTAGAGACAGACCTTGCTTGATGGTCTTCGCTGTTAGCGCAGCTAGTTTCAGACGACTTTGTTTCACTGCTTCGTCTTCAGCAACTAGGATAGGGCACGCTTCGTAGAAGCTAGAGAACTGACCTGCTAGTTCGAATAGGTAGCTACACATGATGTGTGGTTGGCCTTCGCGAGCAACAGATTGCACCGCTTCTTCGAACTGCATAAGTTTAGCAATAAGTGCTTTCTCTTTCTCATCAGTGATTTTGATGTCACCTTGGAGAGCATCCATAGCAACACCAGCTTTAGCGAAAATTGAAGCTACGCGAGTGTATGCATATTGCATGTATGGTGCTGTGTTACCTTCAAACGCTAACATGTTGTCCCAATCGAACACGTAGTCAGTCGTACGGTGTTTAGATAAGTCAGAGTATTTAACCGCTGCCATTGCAACTGTTTTAGAGATCTTCTCTTTTTCTTCTGCATCTAGTTCAGGGTTTTTAGATTCGATCAGCTGTGCTGCGCGAACTTCTGCTTCATCCAGAAGATCTGCCAAACGAACGGTACCACCCGCACGAGTCTTGAATGGCTTTCCGTCTTTACCCAGCATCATGCCGAACGCGTGGTGCTCAAGAGATACTGACTCTGGCACGTAGCCCGCTTTACGAACAATCGTCCAAGCTTGCATTAGGTGCTGGTGTTGACGTGAGTCGATGAAGTAAAGCACACGGTCTGCGCTTAGCTCTTCATAACGATATTTTGCACATGCGATATCTGTTGTTGTGTATAGGAAACCACCATCGCGTTTTTGAACGATAACGCCCATTGGTTCGCCATCTTTGTTCTTGTATTCATCTAGGAATACAACTTGCGCGCCATCATCTTCAACGGCAAGACCTTGTTCTTTTAGGTCTGCAACGATCTTAGGAAGCATGTCGTTGTACATGCTTTCGCCCATTACGTCGTCACGAGTCAGTGACACGTTTAGACGGTCGTAGTTGCGCTGGTTTTGGATCATGGTTACATCAACGAGTTTTTTCCACATTTCTGCACAGTACTCGTCACCGCTTTGCAGTTTTACCACGTAGTTTCGCGCCTTTACTGCGAACTCTTCATCTTCATCGTACAGCTTTTTCGACTCACGGTAGAAGCCTTCGAGGTCCGCAAGTTCCATAGAAACTTCGCCAGACTCTTGTTGTACACGCTCAAGGTTTGCGATAAGCATGCCAAACTGAGTACCCCAGTCGCCGATGTGGTTCGCGCGGATCACTTTGTGACCTAGGAACTCAAGCGTACGTACTACCGCATCACCGATGATGGTTGAACGTAGGTGACCAACGTGCATTTCTTTTGCTACGTTTGGTGCAGAGTAATCAGCGACGATGGTTTGTGCTTCTTCTTTAGCTACGCCAAGACGTTCGTCTGCTAGCGCCGCGTCGGCTTGTTTCGCAAGGAACTCTTCGCTTAGGAAAATGTTGATGAAACCAGGGCCAGCGATTTCTGTTTTGCTCGCAATACCATCTAGGTCCAGAACATCCAGTACTTTCTGTGCAAATTCTCGAGGGTTAGTACCCAGTTTTTTAGCAACGCCCATTACGCCGTTTGCTTGGTAATCACCAAATTGTGGCTTTGCTGATTGGCGAACGGCTGCAGGACTGCCTGCAGGTGCGCCAGCGGCTTCTAGAGCCTGAGATACTTTGTCATTAATAAGTGCTTGGATATTCACACGCGTTTCCTTCAATTCAAGGACAAAGAACTCGGCAAAATGTACGCCGAGCTCTGTTAGAGTTCACAAAAATGGGGCTAATCATAACAACTTTATTGCTTTTCATACAGAGATGAATAGGCGAAATTTTTACTTTTTCGATTGAATGGAAATGTGGCTTAGTTTGCGTTTACTATTGCGCTCAAAGTAATGAGATAAATCGCCCCATAAGAGAGCCACAATGACGACTCAACTAGTTGAAAAGCGCCTAACGCCTGAATTGATGATCCAAGATCTGGACGCATTTATGGCGAAGATTGAAGAGCTTGCAACCCTGTTAAAACTGGATCTGAGTTTTGCTCAAGCTGACCATATTGCGCTGCGTATTAATGATACTGAAACAGCGAAAGCCGCGCATGAAGCATGGAATCAATACGGTAAGGTGATTTCACAAGCGAAAATAAACGGTCGCCCAATCATCGTTATCGAATTCGACAAAGCGTTGGAAAGCAGTGGCTGGAAGATTGAGTGTCTAGAGCTGCCATACCCTGCGGAAGGCAAAATCTACCCAAATGAAAGCTGGGAACATGTGGAGTTTGTGATTCCGTCTCATGCCGAAACCGCAGATGAGTTTCTTGCTGATTTGAAACACACTTACCCAGCGTTTGGCGCGCGTTTTGATGAGTTAAAAGAGCTGGGTGTGAAGATCAAATTGTCGAGCCCGAAAGGGGAAGGCGAACGCTTGAACAACCCAACCGTGGCGTTTAAGTACCAAGGCATTTGTATCAAGCTGCACCCGCATTCACTTAAGCGTATTGTGGAGTCTGAGCAGGCGTAAAACGCTAGAGTGAAAATTGCTGAGTTGCGAGAGGCAAAAAGGGAGCCGAGGCTCCCTTTCGTAAGCGAATCACTATTTAGCCGGTGACTTGCTTTTTGGGTTGGTAATGGAAAGTTTTTTGCCTTTCAACTCTTCATCTAGAGTTAGTGTGAAAGTCTTTGGAAACGGCATTCGTTTACAATGATCCACTTTGTTCCTGACGATTGTGAGCAGGGCTTCCGTTGAAGAGTTTTGCTCTATTTTTAAGCTAAAGTCATCGTTCTTACTGCAGCCATTAGACTCGGCGATAAATGAAATTTGACTATCGCTAGTTCGGTACGCTTCTACCATGATTGCTTGGTGTTCAGACTCTTGACCTTGCTGCATTTCTGTATTTGCCGAGCAAGCGACTAAGCTGATTGAGCTCAAACCAAGCAGCATTGTTTTGAGTATATATTGCATCTTGTTATCCTTTTTTGCGACGCAGGAAAGGACCTGCAGCTAGCAACATTAATAGGCTAATTGAGAGGCTGCCGCCTGAACTCGATGTTTTTGTTACGCTGCTCTCGCTAGTGTTATCTGAACTAACTGACATCTTGATATTGCGAATATACGCTTGCGCGTTGTAACCACTGCTAAACTCGTAGTTTTTCAGATAAGCAAAAGTAACCGTGTTTGACTTCCGGTAAAGATCGATAGAAAGTTCATTGTACTCAAGAAGCTGGCGAGTGTAGTCATACTCTTGGCCATTGACGTAAACGACAAAAACATCGAAACCATCTGACAAGACTTTAAAGTCCATTGATAGTTTGCCTTTTGGAAGATCGGTTAAATACAAGATGGATGCGCCAGCAGACGTTCCCATGTCTGCTGATTGAAGTTCACCATTTTCAGCGGTCCAAGCGTGTTCATTGGTGTACACGTTTGCGCCAGCTAGCGTAACGGCACTGCTCAATGAGCTGCTTGCTTTATCAATACCACTATATATTAAGGTAGTCGAAAGTTTAGATAGTTTCGGATGATCAGTAGAGACTTCAATCGTTTCAACTGAGTGCGAGTAGCTTGGGTAGTAGCCCACCGTAATTTGACAGCTCTGAGATGGTGCCAGTGTCGCAGTACAGGTATTTTTGGCGAGGCTGATTCCGCTTGTTAGGGTAACGCCCGTGATGTTGATTGGCGTATTCACCTCGTCATTACGAATAGTAAAGGTCTCTTGCTGCGCTTTTCGCTCAACGAAATGAAGATCTCGATACTGAGTGTAGCTGATAGTATTACGATGACTATCTATCCAGCCGTTGTGCTGAAAATGAGCGACGTTTGCGTAAACACCATAAGCATTTGGTTGAGCACATCCATCACCCCAACTGACCACCCCTAATAATTTGTTGATGCCGTTATCGTCAACGATGAGCGGACCGCCGCTATCTCCTTGGCAGCTATCTTTACCTCCCCAATAGTATCCGGCGCAAATGCCGTCATCTGATACATTAGAGTAGTTTCCTGGTAGGTTTTGGCAGGTAGCTCGATCTACGTATTCCAAATCTACTTGTTGTAAAACGGTTGGGTATATTCTGTCTGTCGTGGACGTATTTCCCCATCCAGCTACGTGCAACTTGTCTCCCACACGTACGCTATCTAAAAGTTCTGGCGTTGCCAGATCGATAGTCGCGCTATCGACATTGCGTTCTAATTCGATAAGAGCGATGTCATTGTTCGTTGTATTACTGTTATATGCAGTATGCGAGTAGATATTGTTAACCGCGATGCGCTGCGCGTGAGACTCGTTGTTTTGATCATAAAGACCAAGAGCGATATCAATATCGTCCGCATTAAGACCTTCCACACAGTGCGCAGCAGTTAATACGTATTTTCCACCAAGGAAACTACCGCCGCAGAAGTGACCAATAGATGTTGGCTGTCCTTTACGGACCAGTGAAGCAATAAACTTCCAGTCGGAAGTATTAGCTGGCTCGCCGCCAATAATGCGAGTGGATACATCATTCTGAACAGGCTTAAGAGTATCTGCGATTGTGGTTGCTGGCAAAGTCAGCCCAATCAGAAAAGCCACTAACGTTTTTTTCATTTTAATTCCGTAATATTAACGTGGTTTATTATAAGGGGACCAAATGATAAACGGAATCATTCTCTCAGTAAATAGTTGTAGTGAAATGAAAAATTATAATATATCGGTTTAATTTTGATGGTTAGAGTCGGGGGGATATCCCTGAAAAGATGAAACCCGCCAAGTTGGACGGGTTTCATTCTCGTTGTCACTAGTGCGGAGGGATTACAGGATCACTGTTTTATTTCCATAAACAAAGACGTGGTCGTTAATGACTTTATTCAACGCTTTGCTCAACACATTCTTTTCTACATCGCGTCCCGCTTGTGCCATATCTTGGGCATTGAATGTATGGTCGACAGGAATTACGTCTTGCTTGATGATCGGCCCTTCATCTAAATCATTGGTCACGAAGTGTGCCGTTGCACCGATGATTTTCACACCGCGATCGTAAGCTTGTTGATATGGCTTCGCGCCAATAAAAGCAGGTAAGAAGCTGTGATGAATATTAATGATTTTGTGGTGGTATTTCTCAACAAATGTAGGCGTCAATACGCGCATGTATTTAGCTAACACCAAAAAATCAGCATCGTATTGGTCGATCACTTCTAGCATCTTCTGCTCGTGTTCTTCACGGCTAAGGTTTTCATGGGTCACGTGGTGGTAAGGAATGTCGAAGCGCTCGGTGAGAGTTTGAAGTTTGTCGTAATTCCCCACCACAGCGGCGATCTCAACATCTAGGCTTCCATCGTAGGTTTTCATCAGAATATCGCCTAAACAATGCGCTTCTTTTGTGACGAGAATGACGATGCGCTTACGGCGAGAGCCAACCAATTTACGCTTAGCACCTTGCGGGAGTGCTTGGTCCAAATCGGCAAGAAACGTTTGATCGTTGAAGTATCCCTCCAACTCCGTTCTCATGAAAAAGTGGCCACTGGTATTATCAACAAATTCGTTATTGTGAACGATGTTGAGTTGGTGCTTGTAACAGATGTTAGTGATTTTTGAGATGAGACCCGGGGCGTCAGAACAGTGGGTCAACAGTGTTTTCTTTTCCATAAATCAGGTACTTCCATGCATTAATATTTTAGCGTACGAATTTGTTATTATTCCCAGGCGGGTGTAACTGTACTGCCATGTTTCACCATAAATAATCTATTCTTACGTTGGTTTCAACAAAATATCCGTGCATCGCCGCAAGCTGGCCAGATTGTGGGCTGATGTCACTCCTATTCCTCTGATATACTCTCGATAATTTTTCAAACTCAATACCAAGCATGATCGCAAAAACTTTTTCCTCTGATGGCGCGTTAGGTAAGGCCATTCCTGGCTTTCAAGCTCGTCAGCCACAAATCGATATGGCGGAAGCCGTCAGCAGTGCGATCAAAGATCAAACCCAGTTGGTGGTGGAGGCAGGAACCGGAACCGGTAAGACCTTCGCATACCTAGTCCCTGCGCTGTTGAGTGGTAAAAAAGTGATCATCAGTACAGGCTCGAAAAACTTGCAAGAGCAGTTGTACCATCGGGACTTACCGCTCATGGTCAATGCGCTTGGTTTTTATGGTCAAGTGGCGTTATTAAAAGGGCGTTCTAATTATCTGTGTTTGGATCGCTTGAGCCGCCAAATGGTCGAAAGCCATACTAATGAATCTGACCCGACGCTATTAACTCAATTGGTTAAAGTGCGTGCTTGGTCATCAGAAACCAAAACAGGTGACCTTGGTGATTGTGATGATCTGCCAGAAGACAGCATGATCATTCCAACCATCACTTCAACCAATGATAACTGTTTAGGTAAAGAGTGTCCGAGCTACACCGATTGCTTTGTATTGAAAGCGCGTAAGCGCGCCATGGATTCCGACATTGTTGTGGTGAACCATCACTTGTTTCTTGCTGATTTAGCGATCAAAGAAACAGGATTTGGCGAACTGATTCCAGAAGCCGATGTGTTTATTTTTGATGAAGCTCATCAGTTGCCAGATATTGCGAGCGAATATTTCGGCCAGTCAGTATCAAGTCGCCAAATTCACGATCTTGCCAAAGACATTGAAATAGCCTATCGCACCGAAGCAAAAGATATGCGCCAATTGCAAAAAGTGGGCGACAAACTCATGCAAAGCGCAATGGACATGCGGATTGTACTGGGTGAGCCTGGCTTTCGTGGCAACTGGCGTGAGGCGTTGCAATCAGGCTCTATTAAGCGAGAATTGTTGCGCTTAACTGATAGCCTCGAATTGGCGATTGATGTACTCAAAATAGCCTTAGGGCGCAGTCAATTACTGGATACCGCCTTTGAACGTGCCAATTTGATCAAAGGCCGCATCGACCGGGTATGCGATGTCGATATTACCGGTTACTCATACTGGTACGATACCTCGCCTCGTCATTTCGCTCTGCACATTACGCCTCTTTCTGTCGCGGACAAGTTCCATGAGCAAATAGAGATTAAACAAGGCGCGTGGATTTTCACGTCAGCAACTCTAGCCGTATCGGGCGACTTCAAGCACTTTACTGAGCGCCTTGGCCTCAAGCCTACAAAGCAATTTTCTCTGCCGTCCCCCTTTGATTATCAAAAACAAGCGCGCCTTTGTGTGCCAAGGTATCTGCCAGAGCCAAACAGTAACGGCTTAGCGGATAAGTTAGTCCGAATGCTTGCTCCGGTGATTGAAGAAAATGATGGTCGCTGCTTCTTTTTATGTACCTCGCACAGCATGATGCGTGAACTAGGTGAGAAGTTCCGAGAAGTACTTGATCTGCCTGTGTTAATGCAAGGGGAGATGAGTAAGCAGAAAACCTTGGCGGAGTTTATGGAACTGGGTAACGCTTTACTCGTGGCGACAGGCGCTTTCTGGGAAGGGATTGATGTTAGAGGTGATGCGCTGAGCTGTGTTATTATCGACAAATTACCGTTTACCGCCCCTGACGATCCGTTACTCAAAGCCCGTATCGAGGATTGTCGATTACGTGGTGGTGAACCATTTGCTGAAGTACAAATCCCGGATGCAGTGATTACGTTAAAGCAGGGTGTAGGGCGATTAATTCGAGATCAGAAGGATCACGGTGCGTTGATCATTTGTGATAATCGCCTTGTCACGCGAGACTACGGTGGTATTTTCCTCGGAAGCCTACCACCTATCCCAAGAACGCGAGACTTAGATGGAATCAAAGCATTCCTGAAAGCAGAACAATCTGTCACAGACGCAAGTGCTGAGGCATAACCCAATAAATGAGAGTTGTAGAGAGTTAAATGAGCGCAAAAATTCTTGCTATCGATACAGCGACTGAAAACTGTTCAGTTGCGTTGTTGGCTAATGATCAAGTGATTTCACGTAGCGCGGTTGCACCACGCGATCACACCAAAAAAGTACTGCCAATGGTTGATGAAGTACTAAAAGAAGCTGGCCTGACTCTACAAGAGCTAGATGCGTTAGCGTTTGGACGTGGTCCAGGTAGCTTTACTGGCGTTCGTATCGGTATTGGTATCGCACAAGGTTTGGCGTTCGGCGCTGACTTGCCTATGATCGGCGTTTCAACCCTGTCTGCAATGGCTCAAGGTAGCTATCGCTTACATGGTGTGACCGATGTCGCTGTGGCTATTGACGCACGTATGGGTGAAGTTTACTGGGCACGTTACACTCGCCAAGCAAACGGTGAGTGGGCAGGGAGGGATGCAGAGTGCGTAATTCCACCAGCACGTCTAATTGAAGAAGCACAAGCAGACGACAAAACGTGGACGACAGCAGGTACTGGTTGGGATGCCTACCAAGAAGTATTAGCAGACCTACCGTTTAATTTGACGCATGGTGACGTTCTGTACCCTGATTCACAAGACATCGTGATTCTTGCTGAACAAGAATTTAAAAAGGGTAATACCGTGCCGGTCGAAGATTCGAGCCCTGTCTATTTACGTGATAATGTGACATGGAAAAAACTTCCTGGTCGCGAATAGTCCGTTTTTCATTAACCTGACAAAAAGCAGGGCGTTTGCCCTGTATTTTTATGGAGTGCTATGGCGTCGATTAATGGCTTGCCTCCTTCTTTGATTCCCGGTGCAAATCGCACTAATAAAGCCAGTCAAAAGAAGCAGGTAAATAAATCACAAACAAAGCAGCCTGTAGGTCAGCCTTCAAAGGTTGCTAACGCTGTGGCGCACTCCATAAAACACGTGGATGAGTCCCAAATTCACCGAGCTCAAGTGCAATATGACCTTCCTGAAGGGAGCGCACGTAAAGCAATGGAGCAGTACATGGATGTCATGAATCGAGCTAAAAAAGAGGAACTGGCTCAATTACTTGGTGTCGATATTTACGTGTGAGATCTCCCCAGCTTGGGGTTACTAATATTGAAAGGTGGTTTATGAAGGTTTTTGGACGGTTTTTTCTCGCATTATTTGCTACGGTTGGTTTGTCTGCGTGTAGCTCGTTGCCAGAGGAGCTAAATGCAAGCACAGAATTGGTCGTTACAGACTATAAAGCTTTTGCTGAGTCTCAGGGGCAAGTGAGTGAAGATGTTCGCCTTGGTGGAATCATCGCTAAAGTGGATAACTTTAAAGATAAAACCCGTCTAGAGATTGTAAACCTACCAATCAGTAAATCTGGTAAACCGGATATTGATGAAGAGCCTACGGGACGTTTTGTCGCCTATTTTGATGGCTATTTAGAGCCTGTCGCCTTTAGTGAAGGCCGTTTGGTGACGGTTGTAGGTAAAGGCGCCGGAGAAGAAGAAGGAAAGATTGGTGAGCACGAATACGTATTCCCGATCATTAAGGGGCAAGGCTACCGTTTGTGGAAAATTGAAGAACGTGTACGCATGTATGACTCGCCAACCTACTTTTACCCATGTTACTCGATTAACTGCCGTATGTGGCGTAATGATTTCCCACAAGACGGTAAAGTGATAAAACAGGTCAAATAATCTGCGATGCATGAGCGTCAATTCGAGCTTCCTGCCGGCAAAATGGCAGCCCTAGAGATAGGGAACGAAAAAACGGCTGACTTGTCAGTCGTTTTTCTTCATGGGTGGTTAGATAATGCGGGCAGCTTTAAAGCGCTCATGGAGCAGTTGAACCAACTTAATCCTCACTTACACCTCCTCGCCATCGATCATTTTGGTCACGGTTTATCGAGTCATAAATCTCACGATAACTATTACCCCTTTCACGACTATATTGCCGATTTATATCAGTTGTTGGACGAATTATCGCCAAACAGACTGATATTAGTAGGGCATTCACTTGGTGCTTTAATCGCAAGTTGCTATAGTGCTGCGTTTCCAGAGCAGGTCGAAGCTCTTGTGCAAATTGAGGGAGCAGGACCTCTTACTGAAGATCCTACTAACAGTTTGCCTCGTCTTCGCGATGGCGTTTTAAGTCGAATAAGACAGCAAAACAAGCCAGAGCGAGCCATTGCCTCCTTCGATCTGGCGTTAAAATTACGCGTGCAAGCCAACCAATTAACCGCTGAGCAGCTTCTGCCGATAGTCGAGCGAGGAACGGAGCAGCGAGGAGATAAATGGTATTGGCGGCATGACGCCAAGTTAAAATGTGCGTCGCTTTACCGAATGGCGCAAGCGCATGCTAACTCGATTACCAGCCAAATACGTTGTCCTCATTTGATCGTATTAGGCGATCAAGGATTTCAGAATTTACCATCTAACCAAGCTGATTGGGGAGAGAACCCACCGCAAGTGGTTTCTGTCAAGGGTGGTCATCACTGTCATTTAGAGCAAATACTCGAGGTCGCAACGCGAATTCTTGGTGTAGTTAACAAAATTTAAACAAGTGTTTGAGAGTTGCGTGCTCAAGCACGTTCGCTGTGCTGTAATAGCTTTCAAAATAAAAAGGACGCTATTTTTTAGCCAGTTATAAACGAGGAGTAACATCGTGGATAAACCATGGCTTTCACGTTATCCAAGTGACGTACCTGAAACCATTAATCCAGAGCAATATGAGTCTTTGGTAGAAATGTTTGAGCAGTCTGTACAAAAATATGCAGACCAACCAGCATTCATGAACATGGGCTCGGTTATGACCTTCCGTAAATTGGAAGAGCGTAGTCGCGCATTCGCAGCGTATCTGCAAAACGAGTTAAAACTGCAAAAGGGTGACCGTGTTGCTCTGATGATGCCAAACCTACTGCAATACCCAGTGGCGTTGTTTGGTATTTTGCGTGCAGGTTGTATCGCCGTAAACGTTAACCCACTTTACACTCCTCGTGAACTTGAACACCAATTGAATGACTCAGGTGCGACGACGATTGTGATTGTGTCTAACTTTGCGAACACGCTAGAACAAATCGTCGATAAAACACCAGTTAAACACGTGGTGTTAACCAGCCTTGGTCAAATGCTGCCACGAGCGAAAGGTACGATTGTCGATTTTGTTGTGAAGTACGTTAAGGGCATGGTGCCTAAGTACGATTTACCTGGTGCGATCTCAATGCGTCAGGCTCTACGTAAAGGTCGTCGTCTACAATACGTTAAACCGTTTATGTCTGGGGATGACATTGCATTCCTGCAATATACGGGGGGGACGACAGGCGTCGCGAAAGGCGCGATTCTTACACACCGTAATATGATTGCGAACGTTTTACAGGCGAAAGGCGCGTACGGGCCGGTTTTATCTCCAGGCCGTGAATTGGTCGTGACAGCGCTACCGCTGTATCACGTATTTGCTCTTACCGTAAACTGTTTACTGTTTGTCGAAATGGGTGGCCGTAACCTACTTATTACCAATCCTAGAGATATTCCTGGGTTCGTGAAAGAGCTACAAAAGCATCCGTTTACTGCGATTACGGGCGTGAACACCTTATTTAATGCTTTGATCAACAACGAAGACTTCCACGAGTTGGATTTCAGTAACCTACGTTTAGCCGTTGGCGGCGGCATGGCAGTGCAGCGCTCAGTGGCAGAAAGATGGCAGAAGACCACGGGTTGTTACCTACTAGAAGGCTACGGCCTAACCGAGTGTTCTCCATTGGTTGCGGCATACCCGCATGACCTTGTTGAATACAATGGATCGATTGGCCTGCCTGTGCCATCAACGGAAGTTCGCATTGTGGATGAAGAAGGCAATGCTCTTGCGAACACTGAAACTGGTGAACTTCAAGTTCGCGGTCCTCAGGTTATGCAAGGCTACTGGCAACGACCTGAAGCAACGAAAGATACGATCAACGAAGACGGTTGGCTATCAACGGGCGACATTGTTAAGTTCGATGATGAAGGCTTCCTGCACATCGTTGACCGTAAGAAAGACATGATCTTGGTATCAGGCTTTAATGTTTACCCGAACGAAATCGAAGACGTTGTAGCGCTACACGGCAAAGTCCTTGAAGTGGCCGCTATTGGTCAACCGCACGAAGTCTCTGGTGAATTAGTGAAGATCTATGTCGTGAAACGCGACCCGAGCTTGACCAAAGATGAAGTGATTACGCATTGTCGTCAGCACTTAACTGGCTACAAAGTGCCTAAGTTGGTTGAGTTCCGTGAAGACCTCCCTAAAACCAATGTCGGTAAGATCTTGCGTCGTGTTCTGCGTGAAGAGAACGACGCTGAACTTGCGAAGAAAAGCGCATAAGCCGATTTCGTCGAGTCGAAAGATTTAAAAAATGATAGAATGCCAGCGTTTTGCTGGCATTTTTTATAGCGAGAAGTATGTGAATTATCAAATTATTACCAAAAACAAAGACCTAGAAGAAGTTTGCATTCACGCCCGAGAGGCAGATGTAGTGATGCTGGATACCGAATTCGTCCGTATTCGCACTTTCTACCCGCAGTTAGGTCTGATTCAGCTTTTCGATGGTAATCGCCTCTCGCTGATTGATCCGACCGAATTAACGGATATGACGCCGTTCGTAGCGCTATTAAAAGATACTTCCGTGTTAAAAGTGCTGCATGCCTGCGGTGAAGATTTAGAAGTTTTCCAAAATGCATTTGGTTGTACGCCGTTCCCTATGGTAGATACTCAGTTGATGGCGGCCTTTCTCGGTCACGGCCTATCGACAGGCTTCGCATCGCTGGTGGAAGAATATTTAGGCGTAGAGCTCGACAAAAGTGAATCACGTACTGACTGGATGGCTCGACCGTTGACGCAAAAGCAATTAGATTATGCTGCTGCAGACGTGCATTACTTATTACCGTTATACGAAAAGCTGTTCGATAAGGTGACGCAAGCAGGTTGGTGGGAAGCCGTACAACAAGAAAGTGATTTGTTGGTTTCAAAACGCATTCGCGTCACTAATGAGGAGAATGCCTACCTTGATATTAAAGGTGCTTGGCAGTTAAAACCTTCTGAACTGGCGATTTTAAAGCCATTGGCGACGTGGCGTTATCGTGAAGCAATCAAACGAGATTTAGCGCTGAACTTTATCTTCAAAGAAGGTGACCTATTAACAGTCGCTCGTCTTGGCTTAACGAACTTTAAGAAGATGGAAGCAGAAGATATTGATATCCGAGCGATTAACCGCCATGGCGCGAAGATTGCCGCGATTGTTAAACAAGCGAAGCAAACACCTTCTGAAGAGTATCCAGCGAAAATTGAACGCTTAATGGATTATCCAGGTTACAAACAAGTCTTCAAAAATATGAAAGACATAGTGAAATCGGCGTCGCAGAAGTCTGGCTTAGCGACGGAGTTCCTTGCTTCTAAAAAGCAGATTAATCAGTTGATCAGTTGGGTGTGGAAAAAAGATCGCGATCCAGAAGTGTTGCCTGACTTGATGCAAGGGTGGCGTTTGGATCTACTCGGCGACAAGATGAACAAAGCATTAAAGTAATAAAAGGTTAAAAGGTTGGCCTCGGTGCCAACCTTTTTCATTCAAATCTGAGCATTCAATCTCGCGAGGAAAAGTGGTTTACTTCTCGTCGTCTGGTAGCTTCACATTGAGCTCAAGAACTGAGATATCGTCGTCTTTGTGCTCAAATGTTAAGTCAACCATATTTGGATCAATTGCCACGTACTTACTGATCACCTTCAAGATGTCCTCTTTCAATTGAGGTAAGTAAGAAGGCGCTGGATCATTTTGGCTGCGGCGCTCAGCAACAATGATTTGCAAACGCTCTTTAGCTAGATTCGCAGAAGTTTTCTTCTGTGGACGGAAAAATTCTAATAATGACATGTCTAGCCTCCAAAGAGTCGTTTAAAGAGTCCTTTCTTCTCCTCAGTAAGGAAACGAAATTCAACCTGATTGCCTAATAAGCGATCAACGGTGTCAGAGTAAGCCATACCTGCATCGGTGTTATCGTCAAAAGTGACTGGCACACCTTTGTTTGACGCGTTAAGCACGGCTTGGCTTTCTGGAATCACGCCCAGTAGTGGAATATGTAAGATCTCCTCTACGTCTTCAACGCTTAGCATTTCGCCTTGAGTGACGCGAGATGGGTTGTAGCGAGTCAGTAGCAGGTGCTGTTTTACTGGCTCTAGCCCTTGTTCTGCACGCAGCGACTTAGAATCTAAAATACCGAGAATGCGGTCAGAGTCACGCACAGAAGAGACTTCTGGGTTCGTTGTGACAATGGCTTCATCGGCGTAGTACAAGGCCATTAATGCACCTTGCTCGATACCTGCTGGTGAATCACAAATAATGAAATCAAAGCCCATTTCATCAAGTTCGCCGAATACGCGCTGAACACCATCTTTTGTCAGTGCGTCTTTATCACGAGTTTGAGAAGCAGGAAGAATGAATAGGTTGTCCGTGCGCTTATCTTTGATCAGCGCTTGGTTTAATGTCGCTTCGCCGTTAATGACGTTTACAAAGTCATACACGACACGGCGCTCACAGCCCATGATTAGGTCGAGGTTACGCAAACCGATATCAAAATCGATCACCGCGGTCTTTTTTCCCTTCAGAGCTAGACCAGAGGCGATGGCTGCGCTTGAAGTGGTTTTACCAACGCCACCTTTACCAGACGTTACTACAATAATGCGTGCCATTTTTTTTCCTTTTTAGATTAAATCGCGAGAACTTCTAAATGTAATGATTCATCGGCTTTACTGATCATTACTTTCTTTTGCCAGTACTCGCTTTCAATTTGATCGCTTAACCAGTAGTCACCCGCAATGGATACCAGTTCTGCTTGTAAATCGTGGCAAATAATACGCGCTTCCTGCTGACCACTTGCGCCTGCAATCGCACGGCCTCGAAGTGTGCCATGGATATGAATAGAGCCGTCAGCGATGACTTCAGCACCAGCACTTACGTGCGCTAACACCACCAAATCACCATCTTTCGCGTAGATCTGTTGTCCTGATCGAACAGGCGTGCGAACTACTTTCGTTGGTGCCATTTTGGCTGGCGCCTGGCTTGGTGATTTGCTTGCCGACATAATGGCGAAGCCAGCTTCGGAAGCAAGATTTTGTACACGCTTGTCTTTACAGCCCGTTACACCGACCGGAATAAAACCAGCATCTGAGATGCCTTGTTTAAGCTTAGGGAAATCAATGTCGCCTTGTACTTTTGCTATATTGATTACCAAAGGCGCGGATGCAAAAAAAGAAGGTGCTTGAGAAACTTTTTCTTGCAAAAATTCGACAGTCTTTGCGATCTCATTGTCAGAAAGGTGTAAAACTGACAATGTAAAACTGCTACCTTTAAGGTCTGGTGAATGGGTCATCGTGGACTTCTTGCCTTTATTGAAAGAGCGTTGCCTTAAACTAGGTCTGTCATGTTATATTTCATCCTTTGACGCAGCAAGTTCTCTCGTGGGCAAATAGGTGAATTAATCTCAAATTTGCTATTAAGTTTGCGAGAATTTGACGTTTTCAACCTAATCCGCACTCAACGCGGCTAAATCAGCATAAAAGGCGTGTCATGCTTTGTTCTATTTATAAAAGCTCGAAAAAAGAAGGTACTTATCTCTATATTCCGAAAAAGGATGATTTTTCACAGGTTCCTGACACCTTAATGCAGATGTTCGGTAAGCCTATCGCTGTTATGACGATTAAACTTGATGGCCGTAAATTGGCACAAGTTGATATCGAAAAAGTGAAGGCTTCATTGCAAAATGATGGCTTCTTTTTGCAGGTTCCGCCTCCGCCGGAGAACCTACTAGAAAAGTACAAAGAACAAAAAGCCCAGCAGAAAGGCGAATAACGTCATCGTTTTTCATCTGGGATTTCTGCCTTGCTCAAGGAGGGCAATATGAAAAAAATACTGGCTACCATGCTTAGCGTTGGTGTGTGTACCTCGGCTTTTGCAAGTAGCGAGGGTTTCGATGAATACTTGAATAAGCTGCGTGCTGAAGCGCGTGATAAAGGTATCTCAGAGCAGGTCATTAGTGCTGCTTTTGCGAATGTTGAGTACAAGCCTCGAGCAGTAAAAGCGGACCGAAACCAGCCAGAGAAGAAACTGACGTTGGATGAATACATTCCTCGCGCGGTGCCTGAATGGAAGGTGAAGCAAGCAAGACAACTCTATAAAGAGCATTACACCGAGCTAAAGCGTATAGGCGATGAGTACGGTGTGCAGCCTCGCTTTATCGTGGCGCTGTGGGGTGTAGAAAGTAACTTTGGTAAATTTACGGGTAACTTCAAAGTGATTGACGCGTTGTCGACAATGGCATTTGAAGGTCGTCGTGAAGAGTTTTTCCGTAAAGAGACCATGTCGGCATTGCAGATCCTCGATCAAGGCCATATCGAGCTAGATAATTTTAAAGGTTCTTGGGCTGGTGCGATGGGGCAATGTCAGTTTATGCCAAGCTCTTTTCTTCGTTTTGCCGCTGACGGCAACGGGGATGGTAAAAAAGACATTTGGCAATCTGAAGCCGACGTGTTTGCATCAACCGCTAACTATTTGAGCAAGTCCGGCTGGGATGACAAATACACTTGGGGTCGCCAAGTGAAAGTTCCTAAAGGCATTGATCGCAGCTTAGAAGGGCGCACAGCTGAAAAAGGTAAATACCTTCAGGAGTGGAGCAAACTTGGCATCACAAAATACGACGGTAGTCCGTTGCCAAAACTGGATGAAGACATCAAAGCATGGTTGATCATGCCGGACGACGAAAATGGTCGTACGTATCTGGTTTACAATAATTACAACGTACTGATGAAGTGGAACCGCTCTTACTACTTCGCACTCGCCGTGAGTCACTTGGCTGACCGAATTAAATACTGAGCTGTTATCAAATAATCATTTGGCATCCAGTATTCAATATGAGGGCTCTTCGGAGTCCTTTGTTTTTCCTATAATCAAATCGAGGTAAAGCGTGTTATCTGAACGTGCTGCACAAATGGTGATCTTCTCCGCTCTTCTTAAACATAAAAGTTTCACTGCTGCTGCAAAGAGCTTAGGCGTGTCGGTGTCTCATGTGAGTAAACAGTTGAGTCAGCTAGAAGCGTCTCTTGGTATCAAGCTTGTTCAACGCACTACGCGAAGCTTTACGCCGACTGAGGCAGGGAAAACCTTTTTTCATCACTGTGAGCAAGTGGTACAAGCGGTGAGCAGCGCCACATTAGAGATGGAAACCCAGCGGGATGAAGTGGCAGGTTTGGTACGTCTTGGATTGTCGCAATCATTTGGTACCTTGCACATTATCCCTGCGATTCAAGAGTTACGCGAACTGTATCCTCAACTTCAAGTGGAAGTACATCTGTTTGACTATAAGGTCGATATGTTAGCCGAAGGGCTCGATTTATGGGTAACCAACAACGAGCATTTGCCTGAAGGCTACATTGCGCAGCGTTTGACGGATTGCCAGTTTGTTGTAGCGGCATCACCAGATTACTTATTGAAACATGATACGCCAACAGAGCCGGATGACTTGTCTTCTCACAACTGTCTTATATACAGAAGCTGGGAGCGTGACTATACGGGGTGGGCGTTTACTAAAGATCAGCAGGAGTTGAACGTAAAAGTTTCGGGCAACTATTCAGTGGATCTGGCAGAAGCCGTTCGGGATGCCGCTATTGCAGGTTGGGGTATTGCCTACCTTGCCACTTACTTACTGGGTGATGAGTTTAGGACGGGTAAGTTAATACAGTTGTTACCGGACTGGAAAGCCAGCCAGTCGATGCCGTTTTATGCGGTGTATCCAAGCCGCCAACATATGCCCAAAAAAATATCCGCAGTGATTAACTTCATCAAACAGAAGATCGGTAACCCGTGTCATTGGGATCAACGTCTAGCGCCTTACATATCTATTCCTAAGTAACAGGATCAATGACGTTATTGAACGACACATAAGGTGATTCACTTCACAAAAATTTTTCCAGAACTAGAAACATCTTTTCTATATAGAAACAATAAAAATAAGCAAACGTTTATATTCTTATAATTCAATGCCTTATAATTAAGGTTAATTGTTGGGCGCTTAAACTTTTCACACTGTTAACATCCTCAACTTGCAGCATTTTGAGTCCGCTATACAATCCGGTGCCTTCCATATCCCCCTTCTGTCGGATTCATTTTATGAACTCAATTATTGGTATCGTAGCCATACTATTCGTAGCATGGCTACTTTCTACAAATAGAAAAAATATAAAGCTGAGAACAGTGACGTTTGCGTTTGCTTTACAGGTGCTGTTTGCATTGTTGGTTTTATATGTACCAGCAGGACGAGATGCGCTGAATTCAGTAAGCAGCGTCGTGTCGAATTTGATCAACTACGGTCAAGAAGGCATTGCGTTTTTATTCGGTAATTTGGCGACAGGGGGCTTCACCTTTGCGATCAATGTTCTGGGTATCATCGTTTTCTTCTCCTCTCTTATCTCCGGTCTTTATCACATTGGTGTGATGCCAAAAATCATTAACTTTATCGGTGGCGGTATTCAAAAACTGCTGGGTATCGGTCGTGCGGAGTCTTTGTCTGCTACGGCGAATATCTTTGTTGGCACCATTGAAGCGCCATTGATGGTGAAGCCTTACCTAAAACACATGACTGACTCGCAGTTTTTTGCGGTGATGACAGGTGGTTTGGCATCAGTTGCTGGTGGAACGTTGGTCGGTTACGCATCACTGGGTGTCGACCTTAACTATCTTATTGCTGCTGCATTTATGTCGGCACCTGCGGGCTTGCTGATGGCAAAAATTTTAATGCCAGAAGATACGGATAAAGCAGCAGATATCGACATTAGCCAAGTTGAAATTCCACGTGCAACCAACGTAGTAGAAGCATTAGCCGATGGTGCCATGGCGGGTGTACGCATTGCTGTATCGGTAGGTGGTACGCTATTGGCTTTCATCAGTGTCATTGCAATGTTAAACGGCATGCTAGGTTGGATTGGTGATCTTGTTGGGACGCCACTAAGCTTCGAGTTGATCCTAGGGTATGTATTCGCACCTGTCGCTTGGTTATTAGGTGTACCATGGCAAGAAGCAACCACAGCAGGCTCGCTGATTGGTAATAAGATTGTGGTGAATGAGTTCGTTGCTTTCATCCAGCTTGCTGAAGTGAAGTCTCAACTCAGTGAACACTCACAAGCAATCGTGACGTTTGCTTTGTGTGGTTTTGCAAACATTTCAAGTATGGCGATGTTGATTGGCGGACTGGGCTCATTGGTACCTGAAAAGCGTGCATTTGTTTCTAAGCATGGTTTCCGTGCGATTATCGCTGGTGTGATGGCGAACTTAATGAGCGCTTCAATTGCGGGCGTGATTTTAAGTCTGTAACTGAAAGAGATACCTAAAATTAGCAAAAAGGCTCCTTGCGGAGCCTTTTTCGTATCTGAAGTTTACGTTATTTGTCTGTGTGGAACTGCTCGCAAGCGAGCATCGTGTTCTCAATTAAGCTTGCGACGGTCATTGGGCCAACACCACCAGGGACAGGAGTAATAAAGCTCGCACTTTCACGTGCTTTATCGTATTCCACGTCGCCAACTAGCTTGCCTGAATCAAGACGGTTAATGCCGACATCGATAACCACTGCACCTTTCTTAATCCACTCTCCAGGGATGAAGTTTGGCTTACCAACCGCAACCACGACAACGTCAGCTTGACGCACATGACTCTCTAGGTCTTTGGTAAAACGGTGACATGTTGTTGTCGTGCAGCCCGCAAGCAGCAGCTCAAGTGTCATAGGACGACCAACAATGTTTGATGCACCGACCACAACAGCATGTTTGCCACGAAGCTCTATGTTGTAACGGTCTAGTAGGGTAATGATGCCCTTTGGCGTGCAAGAGCGAAGCTTTGGAATACGTTGCGCAAGACGACCAACGTTATAAGGGTGGAAGCCATCCACGTCTTTCTCTGGGTGAATGCGCTCTAAAACATGTGTTGTGTCGATGCCCGCAGGAAGGGGTAATTGCACTAGAATGCCGTCAATTTCATCATCGTTGTTTAATTCATCAATCAGCGCTAGTAACTCTTCTTCTGAGCTAGACGCAGGAAGGTCAAAAGACTTAGAAACAAACCCAACTTCTTCACATGCGCGGCGTTTGCTACCGACATAAACCTGAGAAGCAGGATCTTCACCAACTAGAACCACTGCTAAACCAGGAGCACGTAGCCCAGCTTCAACGCGCGCTTTAACACGTGCAGCCACTTCGGAGCGAACAGTTTGGGAAATGAGAGTTCCGTCTATATTTTGAGCAGTCATGACTTTCCTTATAAATTAAGAAGGCAAATTATCTGCGGCGCATTGTCGCAGAATTTCTTATTAACATCCATACGCAAACGTTTGCCTTGTGGTGTTTTTGAACATTAAGCGTTTTGATGGACTTTTTTTAGGCATTCAGATCAGAATGTTATGAAAACCCGTTGATTTACCCGTTTGAACTCGTATAATCCTGTCCCTGTAGCGCGCCCTTAGCTCAGCTGGATAGAGCACGTCCCTTCTAAGGATGTGGTCATTGGTTCGAATCCAATAGGGCGTGCCATTTATTCAAAAGCCCCGATAACTCTTTGAGTTGTCGGGGCTTTGTCGTTTTTAGGTTTTTGGCTATAATTACCACTCTATCTACAACTTTTGAATGGCATTCTAGCCATTGCAATTTCTAGCAATTAATATGGACGCATATTAATTATCTTTCGTTAGTCTTTATGCCTGCCACTTCTAATTTTTATGACCAACACGCCGACTCTTTCGCGAAGCAATACACATCGCTCCAGTTTGAGGATGTCCACGCGAGTTGGAGAGTTTTCTGGCCCCAGGCTGGAGATCGCGTGTTAGATGTTGGCGCGGGCTCTGGTCGAGACGCGAAATGGATGGCTGAACATGGGTGTGAAGTTGTTGCGATTGAGCCTGCTCAAGCACTTCTAAGGCTTGGTAAGTCTTACTGTGGCGATTCCGTTACTTGGCTTGAAGATGCATTACCTAAGCTTGAGAAAACCATTAATCTTGGCTTTCGCTTCGATTTAATTCTTGTCAGTGCGGTGTGGATGCATCTTGCGCCTACGCACCGTGAACGTGCATTTCGCAAACTTGCAAATTTGTTAGCGCCTAATGGTCGATTGGTGATTAGCCTTCGTCACGGTGACTTTTCTGACGGTCGTAAAGCTTATCCGGTATCGGTTGAAGAGCTCGAAAAGTTTGCAAAGAATAGCGCTTTAATGGTGAGAAACGTATCTCTCGATGATGATCAGTTAAAGCGAACGGGCGTATCTTGGCAAACGGTAGTGATGTCTTTGCCTGATGATGGTTCTGGTGATCTGAATAAGGTTCGCCACATTATCGTCAATGATTCCAAATCGGCTACCTATAAACTAGCACTACTACGTACTTTACTACGTATTGCAGACGCTCATTCTGGTGCAGTGGTTGATCGCAGCGAAGGTAAAGTTGCCATCCCATTAGGATTAGTCGGCTTATATTGGATTCGTCAATTTAAGCGTTTAATCGATAAAGAGAACATCCAGCAAAGCTCGAACTCGTCTAAAGGGCTAGGTTTTATAAAGCCCGATGGTTGGGGCAGACTTTCCCATTTAAGTCCTGATGATCTTGCTATAGGCACGACATTTTTGGGTGAAGATGCAGTGGCGCTTGATAAAGCAATAAAAGACAGCTTAAAAACCATAAAAGATGGTCCCGTCACCTTTACCTATCAAGGTGATAAATCAAACCCTTACTTTGAAATGATTCGTTCAGCTAAGAAGCCAAAAAGTTCAATTGTTGTGGATAGCGAATTCCTCGAAAGTTATGGGCTGTTTGTGTTGGATGAAAGCCTTTGGGATTGTTTTCGATTGTATAACTCTTGGATTGAGCCGCTGGTGGTCAACCAGTGGATTATGGAAATGCAACGATTTCGGTCTAATCAAGAGCGGGGTATTCCACTGCAAACGTATCATGATTGTTTGGTCTGGATTGATAAAGACCATGATACGCGAGTCGTGCGAAAGAGAATTGAACAGTTGAAGCTCAGCCATTGCGACATTGTCAGTGTATGGAGTGGAAGCAAATTACGAAATGAGTATCACGTTGATCACTGTTTGCCTTTTGCTTATTGGCCCAATAATGATAAGTGGAACTTACTACCAACATCTAAGGTTGAAAACCTAAACAAGCGTGATCGTATTCCTGCTAGCTATCGATTAAACGCATCCAAGCCGCGAATTTTGGATTGGTGGCAGTTAGCGTGGGGAGAGACGGATACTTTGAGTCGGACATTTTTCACTGAGGCTTCAATGTCGTTGCCTAATGTACCTGCATCTTGCCAAGATTTTGAGCATGTCTTTGAAGCGATGGGATTACAAATTCGTGGTGTTAAAAGTCGCCTGTGTATCGCGGAATGGTAATATCTCGTTTGCTATTACCTCGTGATAAATGAAGTTTGATTGGTAACTAACAAAAAAGCGCTGGTTAACCAGCGCTTTTGCATTTACTAAGGGCATTACATCTTTTTAAAGATGATGGAGGTGTTGATGCCGCCAAAGGCGAAGTTGTTACTCATCAAATATTTCACGTCCAGCTCTCGGCCTTGTCCGGCAATGTAGTCTAAATCGCCACATTGCTCGTCGAGGTTTTCTAGGTTGAGCGTTGGGTTGAACCAACCCGTGTGCATCATTTCTAAACCTAGCCACGCTTCAATCGCGCCACACGCGCCTAGTGTGTGGCCAAAGTAGCTCTTGAGTGAACTGATTGGCACTTTACCTAGAGCATTCGCTGTTGCGTTGCTTTCTGCAATATCACCGCGGTCGGTGGCAGTGCCGTGAGCAGATACATAGTCGATCTTCTCAGCAGGAATGCCCGCGTTTTGCAAAGCCATTTCCATACAGATTTGCATGGTTTCCATCTGAGGTTGAGTGACGTGTGCGGCATCACAGTTGCTGGCAAAACCGATGATTTCTGCATAGATTTTCGCGCCACGAGCGACGGCGTGTTCGTACTCTTCCAGAACTAGCGTTCCCGCACCTTCGCCAATCACCAAACCATCGCGATCGGAGTCATAAGGTCTTGGTGTGCTTTTCGGGTCTTCATTCTTCAGACTGGTGGCAAAAAGGGTATCGAAGACCGCGGATTCCGTTGGGCACAATTCTTCAGCGCCACCAGCAACCATGACCGTTTGGTAGCCGTGTTTGATCGCTTCGTAGGCATAGCCGATTGCTTGGCTGCCGGAGGTACATGCACTGCTGGTTGGGATCACTCGGCCTTTCAAACCGAAAAATAGACCAACGTTCACTGCCGTCGTATGCGGCATCATTTGCACGTAAGTCGTTGCAGTGATCGCTTTCGTGGTTTTCTCATTCAGCATGACACCAAATGCGCCGATTGCGTCAGTACTGCCTGTTGATGAGCCGTATGCGATACCCGTTTGACCATTGGTGAGTACGTCGTTACCAATCAAACCTGCTTGGTTTAGTGCGTTTTCTGTTGCGACGGTCGCCAATTTGGAAACACGCCCCATGCCGCGTACTTGCTTGCGCTTGTAGTGCTTTGGCAGTTCAAAATCTAAAATTGGTGCCGCGAGCTTGGTGTTCAAACCATCATACTGTTCGTAAGAAGGCATGTATTGCGTCGCGTTCTGGCAGTCACGCAGTTTTGGTTCGACAGACTGCCAATCGTTACCAAACGCAGTCACGCCCGACATTCCGGTTACAACGACTCGACGGTTCATACTAGGCCTCCGTTTACCGAAATGACTTGGCGAGTTACATAGCCTGCGATGTCAGACATAAGGTAACTGACTAAACCAGCGACTTCTTCTGGCTCTCCCATGCGGCGCAAAGGAATTTGCGGCATCGCGTGTTCTTTTACGTGTTCGTCTACCATGCCTGTGTCGATAAGCCCCGGAGCAACGCAGTTAACGGTGATTTTGCGTTTTGCCAGTTCAAGTGCGAGTGATTTTGTTGCACCAATTACGCCCGCTTTTGCTGCGCTGTAGTTGGTTTGACCACGGTTACCCATCAGGCCAGATACTGATGCAAGGGTAACAATTCGACCACCTTTACGCTTTTGCACCATTGGCATAACACAAGGGTGAAGAACGTTGTAGAAGCTATCTAAGTTGGTATGAATCACACCATCCCATTCTTCTTCGGTCATCGCAGGGAAAGCGGTATCTTTTGTGATGCCAGCGTTGTTCACGACGCCATAGTAAGCGCCGTGTTCGGCGATATCGGCTTCTAGCTTCTCACGACAATCTGCGCGGTCACTGATGTCGAACTGGATAAGACGACCGCTACCACCACGCTGTTCGATGGTGTCTAGGGTGTCTTGCGCGCCTTGTTGATCGCCCATGTAATGGACAATGATTTGGAAACCATCTTTGGCTAATTGAACGGCAATGGCTTTACCGATGCCTTTGCTGGCACCTGTAACGAGGACTTGTCGGGTCATTGTTGACTCCTGATTTTCATTTCTTGTAATTTTTCTTCTGATGGAACGTAAACGTTCAATTGGCAAGTCGCTACAACAGTTCCTTGTAGCTCAATACGGGCTGAAAAAACCGCCATACCGTTATCTTCCATAACTTTTTCAGCATACACATCGAGCACCTGTCCGCGAGAAAACGTATCGCATTCAGACGTGTATCGACGGCTACCAAGCAAAAAGCCAATCGGTGGCGCTTGTTCTTTCATTAATGCGTGGTAACCAGACCACGCCGCGACAGATTGCGCCATAAACTCAATGCCAACGTAAGCTGGCACAGTTTGAGATGCCGAGTCGAAGAACGGGTTGTGTTCTGCGATATCAACCTGGCAGTGAATCGTATCTTGTTGAACATCCAAAGCACGATCGACCAAGATCATTGGTTTGTCGTGTGGCAAAAGTTGTTCGATGGGAGGAAGTTTAGTCATGAGCGTAACCAAAAATAAGACTAATATTATTGCCACCAAAAGCAAAAGAGTTGCTGAGAATCGCTTTGTTACCCAGTTTGGTTGGCGTCTCAACTAACGATATATGGATATCGTCTGCCTTGGTTTCGCAGTGTTGTATTGGCAAATCAAGGTTGTACTTGAGAATATGCCAAGCGATCGCGGCTTCCGTTGCACTTGCTGCGCCTAATGTGTGTCCGGTAAGTGGCTTTGTCGAGCTTACGGGAACGGAGTCACCAAAGCAGCGATGAATGGCTTTGCTTTCCATCGCATCGTTTAACGGCGTTGCTGTGCCATGCGCGTTGATGTAACCAATGTCTTGCGCTGTAAGTCCTGCATTGGCCAACGCTTTTTTCATCGCTTCTTCTGCGCCTAACCCTTCTGGATGTGGTGCGGAAATATGGTGTGCGTCTGAGCTGTCGCCAGCTCCGAGAAGAGCAACGGGCGCAGGTGTTTTGCTTAGCAACATTAATGCTGCGGCTTCGCCGATATTGATGCCGTTGCGATGTTGGTCAAACGGCTTACAAAGGGTATCGGATAGAGCTTCTAAACCGTTAAAGCCGTTTAGTGTGAGGCGACAAATGGTATCCACACCACCCACAATGACCGCATCAACAATGCCAGAGCGAATCAGGCGTTGCGCGGTTAAAAAGACACGACCACTAGAAGAACAGGCGGTTGAAACTGAGTAATGTGGGCCGCTCAAATCAAAGTAGGCGGCAATAAAATCGCTGCAGTTGCCAAGTTCTTGTTTGGTGTAATGGTAGTCGGCAGGAAACTCACCATTTGCCAGCTTTTCGCCAAATGCGATTTCGCCATCTGAAATGCCAGACGTGCTGGTGCCGATCACGACTGCGATACGGTCTCGACCATATTTAGCAATGGCGTCATGCACGTCGCTTTCGATTTGCTGCAAAGCCGAAAGTGCGAGGCGGTTGTTTCTCGTATCAAACTGGCTGAGTGCGGTCGGTAATTGCGGTAACGTCTGTGCAATTCGACCGATTACGGTTTGGCGGCCTGAATTTAAAATATCTTGGTCAACCACCATGTTGGATGGCTTCGCTCCCGATAAACACTGGTGGATGAGCGTGTCATCTTGCCCCATGGCAGAGTGGAAGCCACAGGCCTGAATATACAAAGGTTGAGAAGAGCGAATAGGCATATTGTTATTCTAAATTGTTCTTAATTAATCTGATGTTGCAGTGTTTGAATAGAAATTGAAAACTGATGTTTGAGGTGATGAAAATCAATTTTACCCTCTAACTTGTTAGAAGAGCTGTATTGAATCTCAATGATCTTTTCACCGTCGCTATCAAAGATGGCGCGAGAATTATTTTTATCAATAATTCGCCACCTTACCTCATTTAACGACCCTTCCCAAGCGGAACTCGGCCAGAGCGTGATCATCAGGTTAAATAATACCTGTTCTGGCTGCGGTAGCGAACCTTGTAAACCGTTGAGCACTTCGGTTTGAATTTGTTCTCCATCGTAAGACAGTGAGAGTACTCTTGTCCCCCAGGATGAGAAGCCTGCCAGCACCACTTCGTTGTTGGTTACTTGCAGTTGTACCGGAAGTTGCTCAGATGTGGTTTTACCATCTATTGCCCAAGAAGCCGTAATCAACTGACTGGCAGACAACTGATAGCCCAAGCTTGCGGGAGTGGGCAAGCTAACTTGGGTGTGCTCGGCAATGTCGACCTGAGGCGTCGATTGGTGAGGTACCAAGCTGCATGCACTTAAAAACAGACTCAGTGTGATGAACGTCGCGTAGCGAAAAGCGTGATTGAAAATCATGACGTCGTTTCCTCTGTTTTAATTGCAATCGGAGAGAGCAGCCAAGCGACAAAAATACCACTTAATACCGTAATGCCGAAACTGTGAATCGCGTGAGTTTGGCTGAGTGACAGCAACCCAAATGACAACACAGTGGTGATTGCCGAAAGGGTGATCGCCAATAGTGTGCTCACGCTGCGGGCTTTCTCGGCAAAGAACAGAGTGTAATCGATCCCGATACCAAGAATGAGCACCAAGCCAAGCAAGTTGAACAGGTTTAATGTTGTTCCCATCGCGACTGCCGTTGCCAGACCGCAGGCGCAAGCAATCAATGATGGCAGTAAAACTCGCCAACTGTGTTGCAGACCGTACCGCTTGATTAATACCAGAAAGATCACAGCACTAGCGGCTGCCAATAGCTCCATGATTTTGATTCGGTATTCACCAAATAGGGCGGATATTTCCTCAGCTTTGTTTAGGTAAACAACATCAGACTGCGATTTGGCAAATGCCTTAACAACGGCGGAGTCTTGCAATTGGTTTAACACCACTACCGTTGCAGATTTTCCTTTGATCTTACCCAAATGGAGAAAACGCACAGGCGCTGATACTGGGTTTTGCAAGTACTGATCAACCGTGACAGGGATAAAGTCGGCGTCCATTTTAGGCTTTTTACTTAAGCTCAGTCCGGAAGCTAGTGGGCTGGATTGTGTCGCGTAAAGATCGCGAATCAATTGATAGTCTTGTTGCTGACGCTCCACCGAGCTCAAGTAGCGACTCAGACTCTGGTAGCTTTCGATGGTGCTGTCCGCTTTCCACGCTTCTAATGTTGGCGTCAAAGACTCCAGCTTTTTCATTAGGTTTTCGTCATCGTCGGCGGTAACGACCAACATTTGCTGAGAAGATTGCATACCACTGAGCGTCGTAATCAAGGTTTCTTGCTGCTTGAGATCGTTCGGCATCGTTTGCAGCAGACGAATGTCGTCATCGTAGTTCAATTGCAGCAAGAAAAAGCCACTCACAACCACACATAACATCGGCAATCCGACTTTAATTCGAGGTTGATTCCAAAGCGTTAGCCATTTCGCCAACAATGATTGTCCTGGTAAGTTCGAAATGGATCGCGATGGGTTACGAGCCAGTATCGGATACCAAGCCACCACGGTGATGTAAGCGGCAATCAGACCAATGGATGAAAACAGCGCAAGCTGCTGCAAACCAGGAAACGGTGCCACCAACATGCCCAAATAGCCGATCAAACTGGTGATTAAGCCCAGTGTGATAGCTATGAAAATATGCTTTAACCCTTGCTCGCTATCCCATTCATTTCCCGCCGCAAGACGTTCCGTTAGGTAGTGGAATGCGTAGTCGATAGACACGCCGATTAAACTTGCGCCAAACACTAAGCTGAACAGATGGACTTTTCCAAAAATCCACGTCGTAACGGACAACGCAACGAGCAAACCAATGGTGATGGAAAACAGTGCTAGGGACAGTGGCACCACACTAAGAAAGACCAATACGAACAATGCAATGATACCGAGCAGAGAGAACACACCGATGGTACTGATCTCCGATTTGGCACTTTGCGTACCAAAGTCGGCGTAAAATAGAACGCCAGTATGTGCCACTTCAGCGCCATATTTCTGCGCGACGTTTTGTTCTAGTGCTTGAATATCAGGGACGGCAAGCTGTCCAGTTAGGCTATAAGGCGAGTCTTTTAGTTCGGCAGTAATAAGCAAGTATTGAGCACCGTCTTTTTCGACGGATAGATAGCCGTTATCCAACCGGAAAGAGGACGATTGCTGGGTAACTTGGCTTAAATAATCCCGAAATAGCAAGAAAGGGTCATTTTGTAACTCTTGCCCGGTCACTCCGGAAAACGGGTTGTACAGAGACTGAATCACATGCTGCACTTGCTGTTCTGGATTTTGGCTTAAACGTTCTCGTTGTTCAGGCGTCAGCAATTGGAAACGGTGCTTAAAGTAGTAACTCGCCCAAGCTTGCTGTTCTTGAGGTGAGATTTTTCCCACCACATCGCGAAAATGATCACTTTGGCGTAACCCCTTATCAAATTCAGCGGCCGCTGCAAAAAGGGCATTTTTGTCCGGCGCTGTGATCACGAAAATGACTTTGTCGCTCATACTTGCCGAGACCGACTCAAAGGCTTGCTCAGCCACCGGGTTTTGTTGGTTCTTCGGCAACAGTTTTAAAATGTTGGTCTCAATCGGAGATTCTGCACTCCAAACCCATTGTTTGAGTAGCAACGCGCCCGCTAAAACAACGAGATTGAGCCAAACCAGAGCAAAGGTATGAGTGCCAAGACTGAGTTTAGAAACGGAATTGAGCGTCTTCGGCATCCGTGAGTTCCTGAGGTAGAGAGGTCTGGTTCGTAAACGTGATTTCGGTCTTATCGCCGCGCAGCTCTTGCAGGGTTAGGCGATCAATATGCGTTTTACCGGAAAGGGTGATGGCTTTAAACACCGCATTTAATGGCGACTGTTTTGGCACTAAAACGAGCTGCCACTGATTGTTCTCAACTGAAAAATCGAGTGTGAATTGTTCTTGCAGTGCAGAAGTATCCCCGTGGAACACGGATAAAAACACGTGGCTAAAGTAGAACGCCATTGGGTTTTCTTGTGCAGAGATCGTTTTCGGTGCTTGGTCGGCAAAAGTCTGACGAAGTTTGTTTTCCGTCAATACCAAATTGACTGCGAAAGGTTCTGTTTGTTGCCACAACAGGCCATGTGTTTTGCTCAGTGTGAACTGACCTTTAGAGGTTAAAGGTTGACTAAACATTTCCAGATGACGCTGCTGCGTAAAATCTCCGCGTACGATTTCATGCTGAGACAACTGCTGCTGAAGCGATGCTAAATCCGTTACGTTTGCAGTCGGTGTGGCCAGTGCTGGAACAGAAAATATCAGCAAAAAAGAGAGTAACCACTTTTGCATTAGTTCAGGCTCCCATGGTTGTGCCATTGCTCTACTTTATCTAAAAAAACAGCTGGAGAAACAAAGCACATCTCTTGCTTTTCAATGGATACGGCGACTTGCGTTGTATGCGCTTTGCACATACGTTGATTCGTTTCGGCGTCGTAAATCACGTAATCCACACGCAAGCGGTTTTCCCACTCAGTGAGTTGCGCGGTAATACGAATGGTGTGATTAAACGGAATCGCCTTTACGTATTTAACGCGCGTATCGATGATCGGCCACATGTACCCAGAGTCTTGCATATCGCGATAGCTGTATTGGATCTTCTCCATCAGCACACGACGCGCTTCTTCAAAATATCGAAAGAAGTTGCCGTGATAAATCACGCCCATCGGGTCAGCATCTTGGAATGAGGTGACTATAGTCACCTCCGCTTCTAATGGGTAGAGAACCTGCTCTTGCATTATACCTCCGCGTAGAGTGGCCAATGACGTTGCTGAATGCGTTCAATGAAATGACGCAAATCTTGTTCTAACGGGCGATCTTCAATCACAAATTCAAACTCGCTCAGTACGGCGTCACGAATTACTCGCAAACTCTGACTCATGTGGTGTTCGTCCAATTCGTTATGACGGCGACGAATCTCAACCGCTTGAACGCTTGCTAGGAGTGAAGCCGCAGCAACTTGCTCTGTTAACTCAAGTACGCGTAGGCAATCACGAGCCGCAATGGTGCCCATGCTCACTTTGTCTTGGTTGTGACATTCGGTTGAGCGAGAAAAAACGCTCGCTGGCATGGTGTTTTTCAACGCTTCTGCCGTCCAAGCTGAGATACCAATCTGAACCGCTTTAAAGCCGTGGTTGATCGGTTTACGCTCGCCTTCTGCACCGGTTAAGTTAAACGGCAGGCCGTTATTGAACTTGTAATCCATCAATTGCGCCATCTGACGGTCCAGCAAATCAGCTAAGTTGGCAATGTTCACTTTCAACGTATCCATCGCCATTGCGATATGACCACCGTAGAAGTGACCGCCGTGCAGAACGCGCTCGTTGTCGCCATCGATAATTGGATTGTCGTTGGCACTATTTAGTTCATTCTCAATCAATTGACGTAGCCAAGGCAGTGAGTCTTGCACCATGCCAATCACGTGTGGCGAACAACGCAGTGAGTAACGATCTTGCAGTCGGTCGCTATTGCGTGGCGGACGCTCAGCATTGAGATCATCACGCAGCCAAGTTGCAACTTGCTGTTGACCAGGGTGAGGTTTTACTGCAAACAACGCTTCATCAAAGTGGAAATCGTTACCTTGCATACCCACAGAGACCATTGCGGTAATCTTGGTGCACAGCTGCGCTAGGTATTCTGCGCGTTTGTAGGCAAGACAGGCGAGTGCAGTCATCACGGAAGTACCGTTCATTAACGCCAAACCTTCTTTTGGTTTTAGGCGAATTGGCTCTATGCCCAGCTCTGCAAACACTTCTTGTGTTGGTCGCACATCACCTTTGTAAAGCACTTCACGCTCGCCAATTAAGGTCGCCGCTAGGTAAGACAGAGGCGTTAAATCGCCACTTGCGCCCACCGAGCCTTCTTGTGGAATACGCGGCGCAATGTCGTGGTTGATAAGCGTAACGATTTGGTTCAACAGATCGTGAGACACGCCAGATACGCCTTGCGACAATGAACATAAACGTGTCGCCAATACCGCGCGAGCTTGCTCATGAGAGAGGATTTGACCTAAGCCACAGCCATGGAAGCGCGTAAGGTGCAACGGAAGTTCATCTACAAGAGCGGGTGGAATCGCCACAGTGCATGAATCGCCGTAACCCGTGGTCACGCCGTAAATAACACCTTCTTCTTTCAGTAATCGTTCCAGAAACGCCACGCCACGATCGATCTTCGCGGTAAATTCTGGCGAGGTGTTCATGTTTGCCTTTGCACCTTGAGCAATGGCAACGACATCTTCGATGGTTAAAGATTGGGCACCAAAAGTGATGTTGTGATTATTGTTGTTTGTCATGTGGCTGATTACTTAAAGTCCAGAAGTTAAAAAAGTTGTACCACTGTAACGGCGCTTGCAGTGTGTGGTGTTCTAATCTGTGTGCGTACTGTTGAACAACGTGTTCTAGTGCCTGCTGACGCTCCTTGCGCGGTAGCGTGATTTGGTCACTAAAGTGTTCAAAGTACACATTAAAATGCGGAGTGTTTGCTTCGTCGTCGCGTAGGCCGAAGAGTAGGTAAACCGGCGCTTTTAATACCGAGGCTAGCATGAATGGGCCTTGCGGGAATGGTGCAGGTTTACCAAGAAAATCTGCCCAAACGACACGATTTTCTTTGCTGGTGGAAGTGCGATCGCCAACGATCACCACCCACTCGCCTTGCTCGATTTTTTGTTGAAGTAGAATTGCGGTGTCTGGTCCCATTGAGCTGACTTGAATCAGATTCAGTTCCGAATTTGGGTTTACCGCCTTCATTACCGCATTAAATTGTTCAGCGTGTTGGGTAAATACCAAGGCATTGATTTTGACATGAGAGTGTCGACGACCAAGCGCGCGGCAGAGTTCGATATTGCCAAGGTGCGAGCCTAAAATGAGCACGCCTTGTTTTTTCTGCGCCATCTCTTCGAAATGATGCTGGCCGTGAATGGTTAGGTTGTCGACGTTAAAGTCACCTTGCCACGCCGCCAGTTTGTCGAGCATGGTTCGCCCAAAAGAAAGCAGATGATGATAGCTGTCCAACTGTTTTGGTAGTGTGATGTTCTGCTGCGCTGCGTAGTACTGTAAGTTTTGCAGGTAAATCTCAGACGCTTCGCGGGCAGATTTACCCGTGAAGTGGTAGTAGCGCATGACTAATTTTAAAATCAGGTCGAACGCTTTTCTACCGAACAAGCGGTAAACCGCGAGTAAGGTTTTGATGCCTAAAATCGTGCCTTGTTCTTTTCGTTTCGACCAGTGGGCATTGCTGTCGTCTGTATGACGGCGCTTTCTGGCGAGTAGCGAAGGAATGCGTGGCAACATGCCAAAAAATAGGCGAGTGTGCATCCAGCTTATCTTGACGTTATCCCACAATGCGTCGAAGTGGGAAATGCCACCTTCAGGGTAGATCACGCGCGTTGGAACAAAATCAATATCGACGCCTTCCCAGTACATTCGCACCAGAATTTCGATATCAAAATCCATGCGTTTGCCGATGTTGTACTTGTTCAACACGGCGACCGTTTTCGCCACTGGGTAGGCGCGGAAGCCGCACATGCTGTCTTTGATAGACAGTGACAAGGTTTCTATCCACACCCAAATGTGCGTAGCGTAGCGACCATACAGACGGGCTTTAGGTACGCTCTCGTCGTATATCGGTTGGCCAGAAATCAGGTTATCTGGTTTTGTTTCGCTGGCGCTGAGCAATTTGGGTAGTGCTTCTAGGTCGTGTTGACCGTCTGCGTCGATTTGAATGGTGTGCGTAAAACCAAGCTGGTGAGCTTGATGTAGGCCAGCCATCACCGCGCCACCTTTGCCTTGGTTTTCACTCAGACTAATCAGTTTTATCAGTCCTTGCTCACTCAACGCTGAAAGCGCTTGTTTGGTGTCTTCATTGCTGCCGTCGTCCACGACCAGCACTGGCAAATCGAAAGAGGATAACGATGCAACCACGTCTGCAATTGTGCTGCCGTGGTTGTAGCAAGGAATTAAAAAGCAGGGACGGTAATCACTCACGTGACTCACCCAGTTTCATTTTGCCTGACGAGTGAGTCACCAAGGTTTCACCGTTTTTCGATGTGTACTTAAAGGTCAATTTCTCGCGCTCATTGTCCCAAGAGAGTGAGAGACAAACGTCGGCGTTTGGCAGAATCGGCTCTTGAAATTTGATGACTTCCATTCCTTTAAATACCTTGGGGGTGTTCAAATATTGAACGGCGTAGAACAACGCCCAGTCAATTTGAGTGACGCCGGGTAAAAGAGGAAAGTGACTGAAATGACCTTGGAAATCTAAGATGTCAGCATCCACACGCAGCGACAGCTCCGCGGTGTGGTCACTAACTTCAATATTCTGAATAGTTGGTTTTCTTTTTTCCATGTTACTAGCTTTATTGGAATAATTTTTCAATTTCAGCAACTTGGCGTTTGCCTTGGCTGTTCAATGGAATTTCGTCGACCACTCGGAATTTTCTCGGGATAGCGATCGGTTCTAACCAATTGCGCAGTGCTTTGCGAAGTTCAAGCCAAAACTTGCCTTTACCAAGTTCATTAAGCACATCGCTGCCTTTATCGTTAAGTACGATGATCGAGACTAACGTGAGGCGACCCGATTCTTCCACTGGGATCACCACGCTTTCTTGAACCCACGGCAGTTGCTCTAAACGTTTTTCCACTTCGACAAGAGAAATGCGCTTTTCTTCGACTTTGACGATTCGGTCAGTGCGTCCACGCAATTCAAAAGAAATACTATCATGGAAATAGCATTCATCCGCAGTTTGGTACCAAGTGTTTTCATCAATGTGTGGCGAGCGGAGCTTTAAACAATTTTCATGGTTAAGCTCGGCTTCAACACCAGGGAATAACGTCCAAGGAGTGCTGGCTACGTGCTGCTGACGGTAGGCGATGCCGCCGGTTTCTGTGCTGCCAAAAACTTCAATAGGAAGTGACCCAAACAACAGCTGGCTGTGCTGCGCCGCTTGGTTTGACAAGGGGCCTCCAGAAGAAAATACGCACCGAATCGCAACCGGATTGTGCTCTTCACTGAGTCGTTTTAGTAACGCAGGGCTGCTTACTAGCGTGGTGTCAGCATCGGCGTGATGGACAATTTGCTCAGGGAATTCGAGGTTGCGTGCTGAAAATGGACGTGCAGAACACAAAGGCCACAATACGCGAAACAGCAAGCCGTAAATGTGTTGATGAGAGACGGTGCTTTCAACGCGTGTGTTGGCAACCGTGTCGCCCCACAGGTTGTCTAGAATAGCAACTTCGATATCGAGCTGTTTCAGCGTTTTTGCAATGGCTTTTGGTTTGCCGCTTGAACCAGAAGTGAATAGCGTTACCGGTATTTCCGCCAGGTTTAATTCACGCCAAACATAAGGTTGGTCAACTTGTTGTTTGTTAGTCAATGTGGTTTCTAACAATGAACTAGCTTCGATTAAAAGCGAACTCACCTGTTCTGGAACAGAGACATCGGCATCATGCAGCAATAAATCGTAGTGCTCGCTGAGTTCTTTGAGTGCTTCTGGTTGGTAATTACCAGGCAATACAATGGATTTTCCTGCATAACAACAAGCGAAAAAGCCAACGGCAAACAGGCAGCTGTTGCCAAAACACAACGCAATGTTTTGCGTTGGTTGGGTTTCTAACTGCTGAGCAAGCGTTGCGACGTGCTGCTGGAAATCACCCCAAGTGATAACTGTGTCGCGATCGTAAGAGACAGGGGATTGCTCAGGCCTCTCTGCGACGAATAAGGTCGCTAGGGAGGTAAAGCTCGAATACGTTGTATTCATACGATTAGTGTTCCTTTCGAACAAATTGACGCACGATCCATTCTCCAGCGAACAAGCCACCAGCAAGTAAGTAGCTGATGAGGCCGTTATAAAGCGTCCATATTTTTACTGGTAGGAAACAGGTATAGAGCGCAACGGCAGCATTGAGCGTAAAAAAAACGCACCAAACCATCGTCACTTTGCGTGTGTAAGCCACGCCACTAGCCGGAAGGTCAGGCTCTTGCAAGCGAGCAAGCCTTTCAATGATTGATTGCGGCTGTTTTAAGCTCAGTCCAAAGACACACAGCATACATACATTGACAACCACAGGGTAAAAGTGAAGCCACCCGTGTTGTTTAAACACCATGCCAAGTGTAATTAGAACAATGCCAACAGCGCCCGTAGCGAGCGCCAAGAATTTAAACTCTTTTAGTGGGGTCTTATTTGCGACGAAAACACGCAAAAGTAACGCAGCAATTAACAAGCCCCCGACTAAGTTCAAGCCAAATTTATCTATACCGAAATAGACGGCGAAGGGGTAGGCAAACAGTACAATTGCAGACAGACCAGTCAGCAATTGGCGCATTAACTTTCCTTCAATAACTCAGTGACGGCGTTAACCACATCGTCAACGGTTCTTACAGCACTAAACTCTGCTGGCTTGATTTTTTTGCCAGTGACATTCTGTAGGTGTACGACCAAATCAACGGCGTCAATGCTATCAAGGTCGAGATCTTGGTATAAGTGCGCATCTGACTGAATGTCGGCTGCGTCAATTTCGAACAGCTCAACAAGCGCATCTTTAACTTGTTCAAATACTTGATCTTTATTTACATCAGTCATGAATATACCTACAACTTATTCATTAGTTTGAGAAGAAACGTATTTCGCTAGGTTTGCTACAGAAGCAAAGTGTTCGCGCGTGTTTGAGTCGTCGGCATCAATAACGATGTTGTATTGTTTTTTAATTGCGAGTCCAAGCTCAAGTGCATCGATAGAATCTAAGCCAAGTCCATCACCAAAAAGTGGTGCATCCGTTTCAATATCATCTACGGTTAAATCTTCAAGGTTTAAAGCATCAATAATAAGTTGCTTAATGTCGTTGTGTAACTGTTCCACTGGGACCTGCTTATTAATAAAAGTTTTCTGGAAAAATGTTTTCAGCTAGGTGCTGTTGTAAGCGTCGCGCCGCTATTGTCGGCGACGTAGTTTGCTTTATAAAAGGGTCAATCTCAACTTTATCCTTAACTTCAACCCTGAAAAAAGGCTTTGTTGCCGGTACTTGATACCATTTTTTCTCTTTTGTGAGGAAACTTGGCGTTACCGTAATATGGACAACCCTTAAATCTCGTTCTGTTCTTACCGCAATTTGTGCTGCGCCGCGTTGTAATTTTGGTTCTACATCTGGTGTTGTTCTTGTCCCTTCAGGAAATATAAGCAACACGTTGCCTTTGTTAAATCGTTCATCACAAAGTGCTAATAAATCATCCGGCGCTTCATTGGGAATATATCCGGCTGCTTTTACGATGTGCTTCATAAAAGGATTCGACCATATTGCCGATTTTACTAAACAGTCGCAGCGATTTAATTGTGAAGCAATGAGAACGTAATCGATTAAACTAGGATGGTTGGCAACAATTAAACAATTACGATCTTGTTGAAGAATATCGGCACCAATAATTTCGTAATCGATTGCTCCACTTAACTTCATCAATTTACAAAAGGTGTTGAATGAATATCGAATGGCACCTTGAACTTTATATTCACGTTCCGTTTGATCCGAAACGAAAATACGAATGGTCGGAATAACAATGAAGCTTAGTGCTAAACCACCTAACCCAAATACTGAAAAACAAAAGCCGGTTGCTAGCACACGCCAATACTGATTTAAGCGACTCATTGCTTTTGCCATTCCCAAATTTGTTGCGGAGCGTGAATAGTCCACTGATTTTCATCTGACAAGTAGTGTTGCAAAAACGCTAAGCCTTGTGGCAACGGGTGGTTTGAGCATTTTGCACTGATGCCGCTTTGCACCGTGAAGCCATCTCCATGAGAAAGTATCAAGCCGAGTCCAAACCCTTGGTATTGTTGGTTTTCATATTCTAAATAAGAGTCAGGCATAGGCTCATCAAAATCAACAAGCAGGACTTTTTTGTCAGGATTGTCGGACAAAAACAGCCATGCTTCTAATATTGCACTTTGGAATGTGTTTTCTGCCGCAGCGATCGAAGTTAGGGGGATGGGCTGTTTGGTTGCAATAGTGGCAAGCCCTGCGGCGGTATTATGCACTGACTGAGAAAAAGCCATCGGAGACGCTTCTTCACCGTTAATAATATCTTTAACTAACGCAACACTGCGATGCAATTCGCCATGACGACTCGAAAATACGAGGTAATCAACCTGATGTTGATTAAGCAATTCGATTGCCGTTTGCACTGCCAGTTTGCTAAGTGGACTCATTCTTCTGCGCATCATCGCAGGAATATCTGCAACATTGATTTTGCCATCTTCTGGCCATTTTATCTCTGTTGCCCATTGTTTCCATTCATTGGATTCGGATAAACCGAATGAATTCGCTGTCCACGCATCAATATTGAACGAAATGTTGATCTTCGAGTTTGGCATATTGGGTTAAATTGTTTATTTTACAGCTCGATACAAATTGGGCTTTACCCAAAGTCATAATAAAAAAGGAAATTATCATGTCGCGTTTTAAGCTGTATGTCTCGTTATTATTAACTTTGCTTCTTGTCGGTTGTGGACGAGTACAACCTGTAATGAATGTGGAGGATACTCCAGTTGCTTATGATCTTCAAAATAAACAAGTAAAAATGGCCATTGTGCAATCGGCAACCAACCGAGGTTGGACGATTGAAGAAGTAAGCCCAGGCGTTCTTATTGCAAAAATTCACGTTCGTAAACACTTTGCAGAAGTAAAAATTCCATATAACAACAAATATTACTCAATTATTTATCTCAACTCAGTAAATCTAAAAGCCAGTGATGGCAAAATCCATCGCAATTACAATCGTTGGATAAACAACTTGAATGTTGATATTCAACGAGCTATTGCATTGTTAGGCTCTCAGTCTAAACAATAAAAATATTAATTGCAGTTAGGTTTTTCCGTGTTAAATCAAAATAATGACCCTTTTAATGCTTTTGAAGCAAAAACAGAAGCTCAGAAGTTATCTTTTGCACCAATCGTGTTCCAGACCGCCAGAACGCTCCGAGATTTAGGTATTTTAGCCGCGCTAGACAGCGCCGGTTCACAAGGCATGAGTGCCACGGACATTGCCGAGAAAACGGGCGTGTCAGAATATGGTGTCAAAGTATTGTTGGATATGGCGATTAGCGCACATATTGTTTTATGGGAAAGACCTAACTATTCGCTTGCGAACCTTGGTTTTTACCTTCTTCACGATGGTATGACGAACGCAAACATGGATTTTACGGCTGATGTCTGTTACGCCGCGATGATGCATCTGACGGAAGCGATTAAAGAAGGTAAGCCTTCAGGTTTGAAAGAGTTGGGCAATTGGGAGACGATTTATCAAGGTCTGTCGACGCTGCCAGATCAAGCCAAACAGAGTTGGTTTAAGTTCGATCACTTCTATTCGGATCGCTCGTTTCCATTACTGCTTAAAGAAGTGTTTGCAAGCAAGCCAAAGCACCTAGTGGATATTGGTGGAAATACCGGGAAATGGGCTATTCAGTGTTGTAAGCATGATCCTGATGTTGAAGTTACTATTGTCGATTTGCCGCAGCAATTAGAAGTGGCGATGTCAAATGTCTCAGAAAACCAGTTCGCCGAGCGTGTACGTCCATACCCTGCTAACATGCTTGATAAAGCACAAACATTGCCTGAGCATGCTGACGTATGGTGGATGAGCCAGTTCTTGGATTGCTTTTCACCAATTGAGATCCTAAATATCCTTAAAAAAGTCAAAGCCCAGTTAACGAAGGGAGATACTATTTACGTATTGGAGCTATTTTGGGATGCCCAAAAATACGCGGGTGCTTCTTATAGCCTTAATGCAACCTCTCTCTACTTTACCTGTTTAGCCAACGGCAATAGTCGTTTTTATCGCAGTGATGATTTCTTAGAAATTGTCGAAGCGGCAGGTTTATCTGTCGTCGAAAGAACCGACAACATTGGCCTTGGTCACACCTTATTAAAACTACAAGCAAACTAAATTCAGAATGAAAACAGAGCTCAAGCAAGTTGTCGTCGTAGGAGCGGGCCCATCTGGCTCCACCGTTTCTGCGTTATTAAAATCGCGTGGCATAGATGTCGTTGTCATAGAAAAAGCCACCTTTCCACGTTTCTCTATCGGAGAAAGCCTGCTTCCTGCATGTATGGAAGTTGTCGAGCAAGCCGGAATGACCAATGCGGTAAAGCAGTTTGGCTTCCAATATAAAGATGGTGCTGCATTTCGTCGCAATGGTGTTTACACCCAGTTCGATTTTACGGACAAATATAGCCCAGGGCCGGGTACGACGTTTCAGGTGCAACGTGCCAGTTTTGATAAAGTGCTCGCCGACAGTGCCGCAGAGCAGGGCGTCGATATTCGTTATCAACATGAGCTAGTTAGCTTGGCGTTTGAAGGCAAAAAATCGCGCTTAGAAGTTGTTGGGCCGGATAAACAGACCTATCAAATCGAAGCTGATTTTGTTTTGGATGCGAGTGGTTTTGGCCGTGTTTTGCCACGCTTGTTGGATCTTGAAGAGCCTTCTTGTCTTCCTCCAAGAAAAGCGATATTTACTCACATTGAAGATCATATCTCTCCACAAGAGCTAGAGTACGATCGTAATAAAATTCTGATTTCCGTGCATCCTGAAAATCACGATGTATGGTACTGGCTAATTCCATTCTCGAATGGTACATGTTCGTTTGGTGTAGTGGGTGAGCCTGAGTTTTTTGAGCGATACTCAGAGGATAAGCTTGCAGCTTTGCAGCAGTTGGCGAATGAAGAGCCGGGGTTGGCTTCTTTGTTGCGAAACGCGAAGTACCCAAATCCAACAGGAGAGTTGGGTGGCTATTCAGCGAACGTCAAACGTTTAGCGACAGAAAACTACGCACTGCTTGGTAATGCCGGGGAGTTTCTTGATCCTGTGTTTTCATCTGGCGTTACTATTGCCATGAAGTCAGCGGAATTTGCGGCCGATTGCGTAGCTCGTCAATTAAATGGTGAAGTGGTTGACTGGCAAGAAGAGTATTCGGAACGCTTGATGGTGGGGGTGAACACATTCCGTACTTATGTGGAGGGGTGGTACAACGGCACATTGCAAGATGTGATTTTCTACCAAAACCCGAATCCACGTATTAAGCAGATGATTAGCGCGATTTTGGCTGGGTACGCTTGGGATACAAACAACCCTTACGTAAAACAAAGCGAACAACGTTTGTCGACGCTCGCTGAGCTGGTTCGAGAAGCGGAACTGTAAGAGTATAAATTCTCTTAGCTGAGGATGCGTAAACCTAGGTCTTACCGAGAAATTGGTAAGACCTTTTTTATTCTCGACAATACCTTTTTATTTGTACTTCGAGCTTACTGGAGACATCTTGACCACTTGTTTCGAGGTGTATCGAATTTGAGAAAATTTATAGTGATTATGATCACATACATACTCATTGTTGCTGATATTTATATTAAACGTGTAGGAAATGGATTACATTTTGGGAGTGTTCCCTAAATCCGGCTTCGTTGTGAAAACGGTTTATAAGCAACTGTATAAATTAGTAAAGTTCCAAAAACTGCACCAAAAAAAAGATAAGTTTCTTGCCAAATCAATTCGCTTGGTGAGTTCGAACCATCGACTGCGCCAAACACTTCCTTTACTTTCTCGAATTGTCAAAGAACACGACGCGTCAACAGTCTCTTCGGTTGTTGATCCCGAGAACGCGGTGGCGTGGGGAGGCAAAGTTTCTCCAGAGTTCAAACGCAAAGTCATTCGTATTAGTGAAGAGCTGGAGATCAACCCTAATCATCTGATGGCCTGCATGGCATTTGAAACCGCTGAAACCTTCAGTCCAAGCATCAAAAATGGTTCAGGAAGTGGGGCGACAGGGTTAATTCAATTTATGCCCTCTACCGCTGAGTCATTAGGAGTGAGTACGAAAACTCTTGCGAGGATGAGCGCGGTCGAGCAACTTGACTATGTAAAAGCCTATTACTGGCCATATCGCCATAAAATCAATAGCCTGGAAGATGCGTATATGGCAATTCTCTATCCTGCTGCGATTGGCAAACCGTCTTCTTTCGTTTTGTTCAAGCAAGGCTCGATTGCATACCGACAAAATGCGGGTATCGATCGTCACAATACAGGAAAAATCACGCTTAATGATGTTTCCTATAAAGTGAGGAAAAAACTAGAGAAAGGTTTACAGCCCAATTTGATGGGATAGGGCCGCGCTTTATTCCACTTCGCTATTGTTGGTTGGTGTATCGGTGTCTTTGGTGGCTCTGACTTGCATAATGCGATGTTTTTTAATGAGGAGTATGTCAAATCGCCAACCTTGGTAGTGAATGTGCTCCCCAACATTTGGGACTCGACCATAAAGCCATGTCAAAAGCCCATTTAATGTTTGAAAGCCTTCTCGCTCTTCGCCTTCTATGCTGCTCAGTTCGAGTTTATTCTTGAGCTCATTGAGCGGGATCAACGCGTCCATCAACCAGCTGCCATCTTTTTGTTGCTTGGCCCACACTTGCTGTGGCGCCATGCCCAGTTCTCCAGCAATCGACTTTAACAAGTCGTATAGGGTTACTAGGCCTTGTACATCACCATACTCATCGACAATAAAGACCATTTCCGCACTGGTTTGTTGCATGTAGTTAAGGAGAGGTAACCCTTTCATGGACTCGGGTACAAAACGTGGACGCTTGAGCTGTTTAGCCAGTTTACTGATAGACAATTCGTCATATTCATCGAGCAGGACTTTGGATGAAATGGTGCCAATAATATTGTCCAAACTACCCTTACAGACTGGCCATACGGAGTGTTGGGTTTGGCGAAGGTCAGTAAGGATGACATCAATAGGTTGGTTGGCATCCAGGTAATGGATATCGCACCGTGGTGTCATTAACGATAATGCTAAACGATCGTTAAGGTGGAGTAAGTTGCGAATCATCAATTGCTCTTGTGGCTCAATCGCACCGGACTCAGAGCCTTCGCTAACAATAGCAAAAATATCCTCCTCGGTAACAATCTCACCGTTGCTGTCGTTTTGGCGCAATAATCGGAGAAAAGTATCGGTTGAAAACGTCAATAAGAAGACAAAAGGAGTGGTGAGCTTGGCGAGCCAGTGGATCGGATAAGCTACGATAATAGCGATGGTTTCTGCGTTGTTTTGTGCAAAGCGCTTGGGAACGAGTTCTCCCACCACAATCGCGAAGTAGGTGATCATGAGCACGACGCTCATCGTTGAAAGTACCGTGGCTATCTCTCTTTCTAGCCCTTGGGTTACTAACCAATTTTCGAATGGTACTGAAAGCGTTGCTTCACCAAAAATACCACTTAATAGCCCGATGACGGTAATGCCTATTTGGATCGTGGAAAGAAACTGAGTCGGATTGTTTTTTAGTTCGAGCGCTAAAGCGGCAGAGGCGTTGTGTTCTGCAATTAATTTTAGCCTTCCGCTTTTGGCTGCGACTAGAGCGATCTCTGACATAGCAAACGCACCATTGAGTGCGATTAATCCAACCAGCAGTAATACGTCCATAACGTTTCCCAGTAATGTACACGTTAGCAGCATAACTAGATTCACGCGCAAGAAATGTGATGTTGCGAGTAAATCATGCAGCGCTCTATTATCGGGCTCTACGCGCATGAATCCTTCTGTTACTTCACTGGGATTCTGATACACTACGCGCCCATTTCTTCTGTTGAGACGTTTCTATGCCATTTTCTAAGCTTGGTTTAAGCGCATCGATTACTGATGCAGTAAAAGCGCTAGGTTATGAAAAACCGACCTCTATCCAACAAAAAGCCATTCCAATCGTACTGCGTGGTAGCAACTTAATTGCTGCAGCACAAACGGGGACAGGTAAAACGGCCAGTTTTGTTCTACCAATCTTAGAAAAGCTTAGTCAAGGCGAAACGCAACGTAAAAAACGCGCTCGCGCTATTATTCTTACGCCCACACGCGAACTTGCGCTTCAGGTTCATCAAAGCATTGAAGCTTATGGTAAAAACTTACCGCTGCGCTCAATGGCGATGTTTGGTGGTGTGGATTATGCGCCACAAAAACAAGCCTTGATCGAGGGTGTCGATATTGTGGTAAGTACGCCGGGACGTTTGATTGACCTGTACGGTCAACGCGCCATTCACTTTGATGAAGTGGAAATGCTAGTGCTTGATGAAGCGGACAAAATGTTGGACATGGGATTCATCGATGCGATCGATAAGATCGTTGATTGCATGCCAGAACATGTTCAAAGTCTGCTGTTCTCGGCAACGCTATCTAATCCTGTTCGTGATTTGGCGAAAAACGCGATTATTGATCCTGAAGAGATCACGATTGCAAAACACAGTGCATCTAAGTCGAACATCAAGCAGTGGATCACCACCGTCGATAAGGACATGAAGTCGTCGCTGTTAAGTCACATGCTCAAAGAAAACGACTGGTCACAAGTACTGGTATTTATTGAAACCAAACACGGTGCTGCCAAGCTTGTTAGCCAACTTGAAAAGCGCGGCATTGTGGCTGAAGCGTTTCACAGTGGCCGTAATCAGCGTGTTCGCCAAGAATTAATAGAAAAGTTCAAAGCCGGTGAAATCCAGTACCTAGTCGCAACTGGTGTTGCAGCACGCGGTATTGATATCGATAACTTGCCCGTTGTTATTAACTACGACTTACCGTATCCAGCGGATGAATATGTACACCGTATTGGTCGTACTGGTCGTGCTGGCGCACAAGGTGAAGCGATCTCATTAGTCTCAAAAGATGACTTTAAAAACCTTTGTATGATCGAGAGCCGTTTAGGGCACTTGCTAGAGCGAGTGGAAATTGACGGCTTTGCACCAAGAAAGCCAGTGCCGATTTCTATTTTAAATTACGTACCTAAGAACAAGCGTAAACCGCACGATAAGCGCGAATCAAAATAGCCTGTTTTATCTCTACGATCCAAAAGCCGCATTGTTGCGGCTTTTTGCGTTTTAGGGAGATTCACTCATGGGTTTACAGTGTTGGCTTTTATGCCGTAATGAGGAAAAAAGTTAATTTATGTCATACGCTTAACACTCAAAGTGAGTCAGCTTTCGTAAAGCTTTTGTCAATTCTCTGTCTTCAGGTTTGCACAAGTTTAGGAATGGGCGCAGACTTTTTTGCTTGCTAGTGAATGCATAGGATGAGGCATAAATGAAAACAGGTGATAAGCAATTCGCCGTTATTGGTCTTGGCCGATTTGGTTTGGCAGTGTGTAAAGAGCTACAAGATTCAGGAGCTCAAGTTTTAGCGGTTGATATCAACGAAGACAGAGTTAAAGAAGCTGCCAGTTTTGTTAGTCAGGCAATTGTGGCTAATTGTACTCACGAAGAGACGGTTGCTGAGCTTAAGCTTGATGATTACGACATGGTGATGATTGCTATCGGAGCGGACGTTAACGCCAGTATTCTCGCCACACTGATCGCCAAAGAAGCGGGAGTGAAGTCAGTATGGGTTAAAGCCAACGATCGATTTCAAGCGCGTGTCCTGCAAAAGATTGGTGCGGACCACATTATCATGCCTGAACGTGACATGGGGATACGTGTCGCGCGTAAAATGCTCGATAAACGGGTTCTTGAGTTCCACCCTTTAGGTAGTGGTTTAGCCATGACGGAGTTTGTGATTGGATCTCGTTGGATGGGTAAGACATTAAGTGACCTCGCACTGTGCAAAGTCGACGGTGTGCAAGTACTCGGGTTTAAACGGGGCCCAGAAATTACCAAGGCGCCAGACCTTAATACCAAGCTGGAAATTGGCGATCTCATTATTGTGGTTGGCCCGCAAGATGCGCTGGCAAATAAATTAAAATCACTATGACGCAGTTTCATCAAAAAGGCGTTTTTTACGCGCCAGATGGTAAACGAGAAAAAGGTAAGGGTAACGAGCCGCGGATTATATTGCTGAGTTTTCTCGGTGTGTTGCTGCCTTCTGCCGTGCTGTTAACCTTGCCAGTTTTTTCTGTTACAGGCCTTTCGATAACGGACGCTTTGTTTACCGCAACATCCGCCATCAGTGTGACAGGGCTTGGTGTTGTCGATACCGGGCAACACTTTACGTTAGCCGGGAAGATCTTGCTGATGTTTTTAATGCAAATCGGTGGGTTGGGACAGATGACGTTGTCGGCGGTTTTACTCTATATGTTTGGTGTGCGTTTAAGCTTACGCCAGCAGGCGTTAGCGAAAGAAGCGCTAGGGCAAGACCGACAGGTCAATTTAAACCGACTGGTGAAGCGGATTGTGATTTTTGCACTTGTCGCGGAATCTATTGGGTTTATTTTCCTTTCCGTTCGTTGGGTTCCTGAAATGGGCTGGCAAACCGGCATGTTTTACGCGTTATTTCATGCGATTTCTGCGTTTAACAACGCAGGGTTTGCTCTGTTTTCAGACAGTATGATGAGCTTTGTGAATGACCCGCTGGTCATCTTTACCCTGGCCGGGTTATTCATTTTTGGTGGGCTTGGTTTTACTGTTGTGGGTGACATCTGGCTGAACTGGCGTAAAGGTTTCCACTTTTTGCATCTTCATACCAAAATCATGCTTATCGCGACACCGATATTGCTCCTCGTTGGGACGGTGATGTTTTGGTTACTCGAGCGGAGTAATCCAAATACAATGGAATCGTTACCTTTGGCGGGTCAATGGTTGGCGGCATTCTTCCAATCAGCTAGTGCTCGAACGGCCGGATTCAACAGTGTCGACTTGGCGCAGTTTACCCAGCCAGCTTTATTGATCATGATTGTTTTGATGTTGATTGGTGCTGGGTCCACCTCAACAGGGGGCGGTATTAAGGTTTCCACATTTGCCGTTGCGTTCATGGCTACGTGGACCTTTTTGCGCCAAAAGAAACACGTGGTTATGTTTAAACGAACCGTAAACTGGCAAACCGTGACTAAGTCACTCGCCATTATCGTTGTGAGCGGCGCCATTCTGACAAGCGCGATGTTTTTATTGATGCTCACAGAGAAGGCAAGCTTTGATAAGGTCATGTTTGAAACCATTTCCGCATTTGCGACGGTAGGACTTACCGCTGGTTTGACGGCAGAGCTTTCTGAACCTGGCAAGTACATTATGATCGTGGTGATGATCATTGGTCGTATCGGGCCACTCACGCTTGCCTACATGTTAGCCCGCCCTGAACCTACCTTAATCAAGTACCCAGAAGACGCCGTTCTTACAGGTTAAAGTAGCGTTTATCTGCACCCCACCGACCATAACGAGCACTGATTAATAGCAGTGCTCGTACATTTATAAAATATGTGGGACGTTGCCCAATTTTATCTACAAAGTCGCAGAAGTTTATTTCTTCTTCCTTTTGTTTCGATACTATTCATTCACTCAATTTATACCCTCGGAAGCCACACTTACAAAAGTATTTGGGCATCCGACGCTTTTGTAACGTGATGCTAAATAATATTGTGTTATCTGAGCGAATTGATACCAGCCTTAGTCGTTAGCCACTCAACCTCATTCTATGTTTATGGGCGATTGTGTACTGGCCGTGCTTGGTATTAAACGAATCGAAAAGATGGAGCCGTACTTTGAAATTCAACACACTCGCCTTGACTATGCTAACTGCGCTTCTTGCAGGTAAGAGCATGGCAACTACTCCGCCATCACCAGTTTGGCATACTATTGCGTTGAGCGATGGTACCTCTAGTGAGGCAATCTTACGCGGCACTGCCGATTTCCACTGGTTTGAAGATAAACAAGGTAATGCCTTGGTTCATGAAGATGGCATTTGGTTTTTTGCACAGATTCAGCGCGAGTCAGACATCCCAACGTTGCGCTCGACGGGTGTTGCTAAAACTCAATCTAGTGATGCGCCTGAATCGGCGAAGTTTCGCCCGGATCTACAAGTTAAGCCGCAGTTATCTTCTCTAAAAACCATTGAACCGATGGCGCGCCAAAATCTATTGCGTTCGACGCAAGGTTATCAGGCGATGAGTAGCTCATCGGTGAAGCAGCAACCACTGTTGGTTGTGCAAGTCTCCTTTGATGACCAAGCAATGGTGCATGACTTCGAACAACGTGTGTTTAATACCGATGGCCAAAGCGTTGTCGATTATTTTGATAAAAACTCTCAAGGGAAATTCAAAGTTGTCCCTGCGATTGAGAGTTATGGTACCGCGAATGATGGTGTGATCAATGTGAGCGTGGCGCAAAGCCACCCAAATTGCCACTCTAGCTCAACAGACAAGACTTGCACTGCCAAGTTGAATGCGGTCTTCACCGAAGCATATCAAAAACTGGATCCGTACTTTAATCTTTCGGCTTACGACAGCAATCAAAATGGTACCGTAGAACCGTCAGAACTCTCAGTTATGTTTATTTTTGCGGGTGGCGACCGTTCAACCGGATTCCTTGATCGTCCTTCTATTTGGCCTCATAAATTCTCTCACGACGATGTGACACTAGATGGCAAAAAAATTGCCGATTACTGTGTGTTTGCTGACTACCAAGTTGATCATCAAGCGACGTTAGGCGTGATCGTACATGAGCTTGGCCACTTAATGCTTGGCTTGCCGGATTTGTACGCAAGGAACAGTGATGCCTCGATCGGTTCTTGGGGCGTGATGGGTGGTGGTTCATGGGCACAGAAACCGGGAGACTCATACGCAGGAGACACGCCAGTGAACATGAGCGCGTGGAGTAAACACGCCGCTGGTTTCGTTGTACCAACGATCACTCATGAAAGCCCGATGCCTATTTCCGTGAATAACGACGATGTCAAACTGGTGTATCTCGACCCATACTTGAAAGAGTTTGGCCCACGCGTTTATTTGGAAAACCGTACCTTTAGCGGTTACGACCGATCATTGGCGGCAGAAGGCATACTAGCGACGTCGGTTAATGTCCAAAATCGCTTTAACGATGTTGGCGCGATGCAGGTTCAAATCATGCAGGCCGATGGTCTGAATGAGTTAGAACATGATGGAAGCAGTGATGCTGGCGATTTGTATCCTAATGGTGGCAATGTCATTTCAGATACATCGACCCCAGGTCTGAGAGCGATCGCCGGGTTTGATACTGGGGTTCGTATTTCCAACATTGCCAGCAACACCAACGGCGGCAGTTTTTCTCTTGAGCATATAAACGAGCCAAATAAATCGGCATGGTTGAACTCTCTTCACCAAGGTTATGTGTACGCAAGTGGCAGTAACACCCTGGCGGTATCATTGGATTTGAATGCAGAGACAAAGCTTGATGGTCTTCAACTTTACGCGCAAAGCAATAGCACTCAAAGTGACATGACTTATCGAGTATGGCGATTCCCATTCTCAGGTAACGTGGGCTACCGATTAATATTGGATCAGAACAATGCTGAACTTTTACAGCAAGGTAGCTTCCAAAAGCCATCCCGAATTTTATTCCCTCAACCTAGCCAATTAAGTGCGGGTCAGCACCTGTTAGTAGTGGAATTAGAAGGCGGTGAATTTGAATCGAACTTTGACTTTGGCCGCTTACTAAAAACTGAAAAATCATCCCTGCCCGTAATGTGGACTGGTAATTACAACGAGATAGGTACGTTTGGTTTAGAGCAAGCCGGGTTCTCTTATGTTCCGTTCGCAGCACTGTTGAATGTGGAGGCGAACAACATTGTTGAAGCGAAAGCTGATTCACTGCAAACCGATAAGAATACGCCAGTCGATCTGAACCTGATGGACAATGATTTCATGGCCATAGGGTATCAGTTCAATGTGGACATTGTGCAGAAGCCTGAGCACGGCACCATTTCTGGCAACCAATACCAACCTGAAGCTAACTTTGTTGGTTTGGACAGCTTCCAATATCGTTTGCTGTCTACGGACGGCGTGTATTCGTCTTCGGTTGTGAGCGTGCAGGTCGAAGTACTTGGTAGTAATGAAGCACCAAAAGCGCTCATCGATGTGGATAGCCAAAAGATTACTGCTGGAAAGAAAGTAACATTGTCGGCGGCAAACAGCACAGATGCGGATGGCGATGTGTTGAACTACCGATGGGAGCAATTGGCTGGTACTTCAGTTTCTATCGGAAATTCGGCCAGTGCTACGGCAAGCTTTACAGTGCCTCAAGGTATAAAAGCGGGTGAGGTTCTGACATTCCGTCTAACTGTTACTGATCCAAGTAATGAAACCTCCAGTGCTACCGTCAATTTAACCATGCAAAACGCAGCGCCAGTCACGTTAGCAGATACGGCGACCGTTGCCGTTGGTGAAAGCATTGTGATTGATGCTGCTGGCAATGATTCGGATGTGAATGGCGATAAACTGGTTGTAGAAAGCGTACAGAACCTAACGGGCGTGGGAAGTGCGAGTGTAGAGAATGGTAAAATTCGTTTTCAAGCTCCGGATAGTGCGGTTGATAACATCAAGCTGCAATACACGGTCTCAGATGGCAACGGTGCTACCGCAATAGGTGAAGTGACCGTTACGGTTGTCGCTTCCTTGAAAACAACGACATTCAAGAACTCTGAAGGTAGCGGCAGTGTTTCTTATTGGGTTCTGATGTTACTCGTTGCATTGGGCTGGCGACGCCGCATCTAAAACGATATCGAATTACGGTATAAGCCACTCACATTGAGTGGCTTATTTTTGTACCCGTTTTGCTTCCTAGTACCTCTAATTATCTTATGAGATGTGTTTCTCATTATTTTTAAAGCGATTTTTCTATTCAGCGGTTACCCTATGGGCAGATTTTTATAAATTAAGGATGTTGTATGTCAACCGAGGACTTTTCTGTTTCGGCAATATGCCGAGAAGCAGCAGTGATGGTCAGAAGGAACCTACTCGCAATTGTCATTGCTTGTATTCCATTGATCATCGTGCACTCAATTTTTGTGTTTATGTATCCTGAAATGACGGGGCAAGATCAAGCGAACGCTCAAGAAGGAAACATCGCGGGATTTTATTTCGTCACAATCATTTTATACCCACTTGTTGCCGCGATGGCGGCTGTGCGTGTACACCGAATTTATTTGGTTGGCGATTACATGCACTCAGCGTTGGATGTATTTCGCTTGTCAGCCAGAGAATTCCGTTTCATTGGCTGGTGGATATTATTTGGGTTGATGATGATGCTCGTCATTGGTATCCCGATCTTTGTGTTGTCGTTTCTCTATATTGCAGAAAGTGGTGAACCCGATTTTGTCGCCATGGCGTTTATCACAACGGTTGCAAGCATTCCGGGCTATTGGGTGATGGCGCGCTGGTCGTTCGTGTTGCCAGCGACCGCAATGGATCATCAGCCGCGCAGCTTGCGTCGTTCGTGGAACCAAAGCAGACCATACAACAAACAAGTATTCATTTTGATGGGCTTAATTCCATTGGGCGCGGGATTGCTCAGTCAGCTTATCTTTAGTCACTTTACTAACCTCTTCATGCTGAGTCTTGTGGGTGTTGCCTATGGTATTTTCGGTGCGTACCAGTTGGCTTTGTTATCGTTGAGCTATAAAACGGTCGTGGACATTGAACGCGCTCGTTTTGATACAACATCAGAGCCACCAAAAACGGGTGAAGAGTTTTCCGCTTAATCATTTGATCGCTTTTACATACCACTTCCGTTTGTGAGGTGGTATGCAGCGGGTTAACACCTTCCTATCGCCTTCGCGTTATTCACGCAAAATACCCATGCCCATTTCATGGCTGAATGACAGTGACGTTCACACGTATACTGACAGCAGTACTTCTTTTTATTAAGGAACCCCACATGTCCATTTGGCAACGGGTCAGTTTCACCCATCGCTTTAGTCAATTACCGTCAGCTTTCTATACTTTGGTCGAGCCGCAACCCTTGGATAATACTCGTTGGGTCGCTTGGAATGGTGAGTTTGCGCAGCAGTTTGGTTTACCAGCAAAGCAAAGCGATGAGCTATTGGCGGTTTTTTCTGGGCAAAGCGAATTCGAACCGTTTCGCCCTCTGGCGATGAAATACGCAGGACATCAGTTTGGCGTTTACAACCCAGACTTGGGCGATGGACGTGGATTGCTGTTGGCGGAAATTGAGCATCAAGATGGCACTTGGTTTGATATTCACCTTAAAGGCGCGGGGCTAACCCCCTACTCGCGAATGGGGGACGGCAGGGCGGTGTTGCGCTCAACCATTCGTGAGTATCTATGTAGTGAAGCCATGGCAGGGCTTGGGATCCCGACGACTCGTGCTCTTGGCATGATGGTCAGTGACACGCCGGTTTATCGCGAGAAAACAGAATTCGGCGCAATGTTGATTCGTATGGCGGAGACCCACGTGCGTTTTGGCCATTTCGAGCATTTTTTCTATACCAATCAATTGGCAGAGCAGAAGTTGCTGGCGGACAAAGTGATCGAGTGGCACTTTGCTGATTGTGCATCGGCAGAGAAGCCATACGCTGCAATGTTTGGTGAAATTGTTCAGAAAACAGCGGACATGATTGCTTATTGGCAAGCGTATGGGTTTGCTCATGGGGTAATGAACACCGACAACATGTCGATCCTTGGTCAAACGTTTGATTACGGCCCGTTTGGTTTTCTTGATGATTATGAGCCGGGATATATTTGTAATCATTCCGACTACCAAGGCCGTTATGCATTTGACCAACAGCCAAGAATTGCGCTTTGGAACCTATCAGCACTCGCGCATGCGCTATCGCCACTCGTTGAGCGAGAAGATTTAGAAGCGTCGTTGAGTCAATTTGAAGTCCGGTTGAGTCAGCAGTTCAGCCGCCTAATGCGTGAGAAGTTGGGTTTAAAAACCAAGATCGCGGAAGATGGACGTTTATTTGAAGCAATGTTTGAGCTCCTTCACCAAAATAACACGGATTACACTCGCTTCTTTAGAACGCTTTCAAATCTTGATACTGATTCTTCTCAAGCCGTAATCGATTTATTTCTCGACCGAGAAGCTGCGCGAGCTTGGCTTGATCTGTACTTAGCTCGATGTGAACTAGAGGTTGATGAACTAGGGGATCTGATTTCAGCCGAACAACGTTGCGAACAGATGCGTCAAGCCAATCCCAAATACATCTTGCGTAACTACTTGGCTCAGTTGGCGATTGATAAAGCGGAAGAAGGGGACTTTAGCGAATTACACCGATTGGCCGAACTGTTAAAGCGCCCATTTGATGAGCAACCCGAGTTTGATGATTACGCGAAATTGCCACCAGAATGGGGGAAGAAAATGGAGATAAGCTGTTCTTCATAAATGGGTCATTTCCCACCCATTTGAGTCTTTTTCTTGGGTGGAATTCACTCGTTATACTCTGTGTTCATGTTGATGGGCTTTGTTAATTTATTGAAATGTATATGAATTTTAACATGGTCCATTAATTGCTCTTTGTTGAACATCCGTACCCATCGCCTAATACCTAGTTATTCATGGACGGGATGGGATGTGATTCAACAAGGAGAATAATAATGTTTAAGCCTCTAACTCTACTATCTGTCTCTGCGCTTGCTGTAACGAGCTTTAACGCTGCCGCGAATTGTGATCCAGGTGAAACGGTCATCAAGTTCAGCCATGTAACGAACGCGGACAAACACCCAAAAGGTATTGCGGCTTCGTTGCTTGAAAAACGTGTCAACGAAGAAATGAACGGTAAAGTCTGTATGCAGGTGTTTCCGAACTCAACGCTTTACGATGATGATAAGGTGTTGGAAGCACTACTAAATGGTGATGTTCAACTCGCTGCACCTTCTCTTTCTAAGTTTGAGAAATTCACCAAAAAGTACCGCCTTTTCGATCTGCCTTTCTTATTCGACGATGTCGACGCTGTTGACCGCTTCCAAAACTCTGAAGCCGGTGAAAAGCTGAAAAACTCAATGAAACGACGTGGCCTACAAGGTATTGCGTTTTGGCATAATGGCATGAAGCAAATGTCAGCCAACAAGCCGCTCATTTCTCCAGCCGATGCTGAAGGGCTTAAGTTCCGTGTTCAAGCTTCTGACGTTCTCGTTGCTCAGTTTGAACAGCTAGGTGCAAACCCGCAAAAAATGTCATTCAAAGAAGTGTACGGTGGCCTGCAAACTAAGGTTATTGATGGTCAAGAAAATACTTGGTCAAACATCTACGGCAAAAAGTTCTTCGAAGTTCAAGATGGTATTACGGAAACGAACCACGGGATTCTGGATTACCTAGTGGTGACGTCAAACGACTTCTGGGAAAACTTACCAGACGATCAGCGCGAGCAGCTAAACACAATCATCCAAGAGGTGACAGCGCAGCGTAATGCTGAGTCGACCAAAGTGAACCTTGCGAACAAAAACAACATCATCGAAGCTGGTGGTGTGGTTCGCACGTTAACGCCAGAACAGCGCCAAGAATGGGTCACTGCACTTCAGCCAGTATGGAAGAAGTTTGAAAAAGACATTGGTTCTGACCTAATTGAAGCCGCTTTGGCTTCTAACCAAAAATAATAACGCCTAGCACGCTTAGCCCTCTCGATTAGAGGGGGCTCTTTTCCCCTACAGACGACGTGATGTAATTATGGAACAGACTTTTTTTGCCAAGGCTGGACGAATCACCGATGCCATTGAAGAGACTTTGATTGCTTTCTTCTTAGGTGCCATGACCTTGTTAACCTTTGCCAATGTCATCTTTCGTTATGTCTTTAACGACAATATTCTTTGGGCGCTTGAGCTCACCGTCTTTATGTTCGCATGGATGGTGTTGGTCGGCGCTTCTTACGGTGTAAAAAAACACTTTCATATTGGTGTTGATGTGATCATCAACATAGTGCCAGAGGGCAAACGAAAAGCCTTGGCGTTATTCGCTGCAATATGCTGTTTAGCCTTCTCTATTTTGCTTTTAATTGGCTCTTGGAACTACTGGTATCCGTTCGCCACAGACCGAGCGTGGTATGAAACGGATGATATTCCAATGCCGGAAATGCTTCAGTTTATGGCGGGTTGGTTAAACGAGGGAGAGCGTTACGAAAAGCTGCCACGTTTTATTCCTTATTTCGCTTTACCGCTTGGTATGGCGTTGCTAACGCTGAGATTTGCTCAGGCAACATGGCAAATTGCTACCGGAAAGCTCGACCGACTGATTGCAGGGCATGAAGCGGAAGAAGAGCTAGAGGCGCTTCAAGAAGAGATGAGTGATGCCGGTGATCTTATGGCTCCAAAGGCCTCAGACAATTCTAAGAGCAAGGAGCAATAAGCCATGGATATCTTATTTCTATTTTTGATGGTGATTGGTTTCATGCTTGTCGGCGTGCCAATCGCAGTTTCTCTGGGTCTTTCCAGTATTCTTTTCCTTTTGATTCATTCGGATGCGTCTTTGGCGTCTGTTGCTCAAACGTTGTTTAATGCATTTGCTGGACACTACACTCTATTAGCAATTCCATTCTTCATTTTAGCTTCAAGCTTTATGTCGACAGGTGGTGTAGCAAAACGGATCATTCGTTTCGCGATTGCGATTGTAGGCTGGTTCCGTGGTGGTTTAGCGATGGCTTCGGTTGTCGCGTGTATGATGTTTGCCGCGCTATCAGGTTCATCTCCAGCAACGGTTGTTGCCATAGGTAGCATCGTTATCGCAGGTATGATCAAAAACGGTTACTCAAAAGAGTTTGCGGCCGGCGTAATTTGTAACGCAGGTACGCTAGGGATTTTGATTCCGCCGTCTATCGTTATGGTAGTTTACGCTGCCGCGACCGATGTGTCAGTTGGACGCATGTTTCTCGGTGGTGTGATTCCCGGTTTACTAGCGGGTGTCATGTTGATGATAGCGATCTATATTGCTGCCCGTATTAAGAACCTGCCAAAACAACCATTTGTCGGTTGGAAAGAGACGTTTGATGCAGCTAAGGATGCAAGCTGGGGCTTGTTGCTGGTGGTGATCATTCTCGGTGGTATTTATGGCGGTATTTTCACCCCAACAGAAGCCGCTGCAGTTGCTGCTGTGTACTCGTTCTTTATTGCCAACTTTGTATACAAAGACATGGGGCCATTTGCAGACAAGAAAAACACTAAACCTGCGCTCGTTAAAATCTTCCAAACCTTCGTTCATAAAGACACCAAACACACGCTGTATGAAGCGGGTAAACTCACCATCATGCTGCTTTTCATTATTGCCAATGCGTTAATTTTGAAGCACGTTCTAACGGAAGAACGCATCCCGCAAATGATCACAGAGTCGATGATGTCAGCTGGTCTAGGACCAATCACCTTCTTGATTGTGGTGAACGTATTGCTGTTGATTGGTGGTCAGTTTATGGAACCATCAGGCTTATTGATCATTGTTGCACCACTGGTGTTCCCGATTGCGATAGCACTGGGGATCGACCCAATTCACTTAGGTATTATGATGGTGGTGAATATGGAGATAGGTATGATAACACCACCTGTTGGGCTTAACTTATTTGTTACTGCAGGTGTCGCCAAAATGTCGATGATGAATGTAGTAAAAGCCGCACTGCCATGGGTGGCGGTGATGTTCCTATTCCTCATTATTGTAACGTACGTGCCATGGGTGTCGACTTGGTTACCAACGACCTTGATGGGGCCAGAAATCATTACTAAGTAATGGCACCAGATATTTGAAGAAAAACAAAAGAGGTGTGATGATTCACACCTCTTCGTCTATGGGTTTGTAGCTAGGCCTACGAGGGTCTGGGTGGACTCGCCGCTCGTAGCTTCGCCACTTCTTTTTATTCTTGCGCCGCTCCTCGCCTGAACGTCTCTCTTCTTGATATTGCCCGTCTACCATCACGGTATCTGTAATGATCGGTATTCTCACTTTCTCGTTCATATCCGTAACAACCATGATGAATCAGTTATTAAAAATTATGATTCAAGTTGGATATAATACCAATCCTTGAGAATCGTTTTATTTATAGAGCTCTTTATCTATTTGATAGCGTTGCATTTTGTCATACAGAGTTTTTCGAGGCACATTCAATTGCGCCATTGTCTGTTTAATGCTGCCGTTATTTTCCAGTAATGCGCCTTCAATGGCTGCTCTCTCGAACTCTGCTACTTGTTCTGCAAGACTTGAAGAAGGCTTGGCAACTGGAGTCGATTCTCCTAACTGAATTAATTTACCCAATAGCACGAAACGCTCTGCTGCATTTCTTAGCTCGCGAACATTGCCTGGCCAGTCATGGTTCATCAGTTGGGCGAGGTCGTGGGATGACAAGCTAGGAGAGCTTTTACCGTAACGTGAAGCCGCTACCAATAGGAAATGATGGAAGAGGGCAGGGATGTCTTCTTTCCGTTCACGCAGTGGCGGGAGGTCTAAGGTAACCACATTCAGTCGATAGTAAAGATCTTGGCGAAAGGTTCCCTCTTCAGCAGCGCGTTTCAAATCGACTTTGGTTGCGGCAATTACTCGAATATCTAAGGGCAAGAGTTCATTCGAGCCGACACGCTCAATCACACGCTCTTGCAGTACTCTCAGTAAACGGATTTGGGCTTGGATTGGCATTGACTCGATTTCATCCAAGAAAAGTGTACCGCCTTGAGCAAATTCAAACTTACCGATACGGCGGCTTTCTGCGCCAGTAAATGCGCCTTTTTCATGCCCGTAGAGTTCGCTCTCAATCAAATTCTCTGGTACTGCACCACAATTTACTGCGACAAAGTTTTGGTTCCGTCGAGAGCTTTGCTCATGCAAAGAGCGGGCGATTAACTCTTTACCTGTACCAGTCTCGCCAAACAATAAGATATCTGCATCAGTATCGGCGATGTGAGCAATGGTTTCGCGTAACATTTGAATGCTAGACGTTTCTCCGATAACACGAGGTCCGAGCGTTTTACTTGCCTTGAGAGACAGGCGTAACTTCTCGTTTTCAACCGTTAATTGGCGCTTCTCAATGGCGCGCTTGACGGTTTCAACTAGGTGCTCAGGTGGGAATGGCTTTTCGATAAAATCATACGCTCCTTGGTGTAACGCATTAACCGCCATTGAGATATCGCCATGACCAGTAATCATAATCACGGGAAGATGGGTGTCTTTGCGCACAAGGGTATTCAGTAAATCCATCCCTGAAATACCGGGTAAGCAAATATCGGTAATCACCACACCTGGCTCGGCTCCCTGCTTAATGGCGAGTAAGGCAGATTCAGCGTCTGGAAAGAATGTGGCATCGATATCTGCCAATTCAAACGTTTGTTCTATTGCCAGTCTAAGATCGGCTTCATCATCAATAAAAAACACCTGACACATGATCTCATCCTTTTGATTGTTCTGTGTTGTTAGGAGCGATAGGTAAACACAATGAAAATCGAGCTCCGCCTTGTTCTCGATTTTGGGCACATAATCTTCCGTTCATACTGGCTAAGATTTGTTGCGAGATAGAGAGTCCTAAACCTAACCCATTTTGTTTGGTAGTTAGGAAAGGCTCACATAAGTCCGAAAGTGAGAAATCTCCAAGCCCAGGACCATTGTCATCTACATGAATCCAAACCAAACCGGCATGTTCGTCTTGCTCTACGGATAACTGTACTTGTTTGTCTCGTTGCTCTTTGAGAGCCTCTATCGCATTGGTCAGCAAATTAACCAACACTTGTTCAAGTTGAATGATATTGATCTGAACTTCAACATCATGCTCTGGTACCTGCGTTTCTAGCGTGACACGTGCAGATTTAAGTGCGGGTTTCATCAGCTCTTTGACTGAGGCAATTACTGGAAACAAACGAGATTGAGCCAGCTCGTTTCCACTGGTTTTTTTAGCGAAAGAACGAAGCTGCTGACTGATGTTTGCCATACGATCAGTGAGGGCTGAGATGCGAGTTAGATTATCTTCCACTCGCTCATATTTTTCTTTTTGGAGGAACAGCTTGCCGTTTTCAGCAAAGCTGCGAATGGCCGCAAGTGGATTATTCAGTTCATGACTGATACTGGCTGACATTTGCCCTAATACTGCTAGTTTCGCAGCTTGAACGAGCTCGTCTTGCGTTAGGCGAAGTGTTTGTTCGGTTTCAATTCTCTGGGCGATTTCTGCTTGCAATTCTGCGGTGCGAGCCATGACTTGATATTCAAGTTTTTGATTGGCCTCTTGCTGAATCCTCTCAAGTTGTAAGTGGCGTTGTTGACGGTGATAGATGAGCTGGCCAATTAAAAACAACACGGTGAATGCAAGAGTAAGTACAAAAATGTAACCCATCGTAAGCCAGACGATAGACTGCTTGGGAGATAGTACACGGATGGTCAGCTTGAGCTCTGGTAGGAGCAACGAAGAGACCACCAAGGTCCCTTTGTTATATGGGTAACCTTGTTTTAGCTCAGAATGCGTTTCCTCCACATTGCCCACCAATCCTAGAGTTTCAATTGGCTCATCAAGATATTGTCGGCTTGCCCAAACTTGTTTTCTTTCATTCTCAGTCAGTGGTTGTAAGCTTTTGAGTAGCCAATCGCTTCGGCTGCTCATGAAAACAATCCCGTGCGGATCGCTCGCGACGAACACACTATTTGGCTGCTGCCAGTTGTCTTCTATCTTACTCAAGTCCATCTTAACCACGACCACACCAAGGACGCCGCCCGCATATATGATCGGATAAGAATAGTAGTAGCCACGCTTACCCGAAGTCGAACCCAGCGCGTAGTATTGGCTTCGTTCCCCAACGATTGCTTGTTTGAAATAAGGGCGGAACGCAAAATTTCGTCCAATAAAAGATCGCTCTTTACGCCAGTTGCTGGCCGCGACCGTCGTACCCCATTGATCGATTAAATAGGTATCTGCCGCTTCAATCACGTCATTAACGGATTCTAAATACCGATTGGTGAGTTCCAGTTGGGCACTGTTATTTGGATGCAGTAACGCTTGATGGAGAGGGTCATCTTTAGCCAGAAGATTAGGGATATGGGCGTATTTATCGAGTTTGTTTTTAATATGACTAGAAAATTGCTCAAGTTGGGACTGGTGTTTATCAAGCAATGATTGATAACTAGTCTGCCAAACCCAATGACCACCTATGATTGCGCAAAGGAAATAGAAGGCAAAAAAAGTCAGCAGAATCCGGTTTTTTTGCGACATCCTTACACTCCTTAAACCTTTCCTTTGGTCACGTAAGAAAATGTTAATAGTTTGTAGGGAGGATTAGGGATTTAGTTTTCAACTCTGTGGAGTAAAACAAGAGCAAGATCTCTTTTTAGGCTTTTCGATAAAAAAACCGGTCGATTCTCTTGAAAAAGTCGCTATTGTCCCCATTCTAGATATGCTGACGATACTTAGACGGTGTTTGAATCGCATTTTTGAAGAAAAAATGGGTCAGCATTCGAGAATTTAGCGCAGACAATGTCCACATAGTGGCTATTGGCTCGACAGGGTTGCGACAGATCGCTAGAATGTCGCGTCTAAAAATTCTGTCCTGAGGCTAATAGGAGATACCTTTGGTAATTTTATCGAAGATATCACTGATTAGTCCGGTACTGACAAACAGTATCGATACTCGATTTAAATTAGGTGTTCGGACAGAACACTACACAAGGATGAAGCGTAAGCTCCGCTGAGTTTCGCTCATACGCTCGGAAAACCGAGCCACTTTAGAGGTTTATATATAATGCAAGTTACTGTTGAAACGCTAGAGGGCCTAGAGCGCCGTCTAAACATTACTGTTCCAGCTGCAAACATCGAAGACGCTGTAACAGCTGAACTACGCAACATCGCTAAAAACCGTCGTTTCGATGGTTTCCGTAAGGGTAAAGTGCCTCTAAAAATGGTTGCTAAGATGTACGGCAAAGCAGTACGTCAAGACGTTCTTGGTGAAGTTATGCAACGCCACTTCATCGAAGCTATCGTTAAAGAGAAAATCAACCCAGCTGGCGCTCCAACTTTCGCTCCTGTAGAAAACAAAGAAGGTTCAGACCTAGTTTTCACTGCAACTTTTGAAGTTTACCCAGAAGTTGAGCTTAAAGGCCTAGAAAACATCACTGTTGAAAAACCGCTAACTGAAGTTAAAGACGCAGACGTAGAAGAGATGATCGATACTCTACGTAAGCAACAAGCTACTTGGGTTGAAGTTGAAGAAGCAGCAGAAGATGGCAAACGCGTAAGCATTGACTTCGTTGGTTCTATCGACGGTGAAGAATTCGAAGGCGGTAAAGCTGAGAACTTCCCACTAGAAATGGGCGCTGGTCGCATGATTCCTGGTTTCGAAGACGGTATTGCAGGTAAAACTGCAGGTATGGAATTCGACATCGACGTGACTTTCCCAGAAGATTACCACGCTGAAAACCTAAAAGGTAAAGCAGCTAAGTTCGCAATCAAAGTGAACAAAGTTGAAGCTCGTGAACTACCAGAACTAAACGACGAGTTCGTTGCTAAGTTCGGTGTTGTTGAAGGCGGTGTTGAAGCACTTAAAGCTGAAGTTCGTAAAAACATGGAACGCGAGCTTAAGCAAGCTGTTAAGAACCGCATCAAAGAGCAAGCGATTGACGGTCTAGTTGAGCAAAACGACATCAACGTACCATCAGCGCTTATCGAGCAAGAAATCCAAGTTCTACGTCAACAAGCTGCACAACGCTTCGGTGGTAACCCAGAAGCTGCTGCTCAGCTTCCACGTGAGCTGTTCGAAGAGCAAGCTAAACGTCGCGTAGTAGTTGGTCTTCTACTAGGTGAAGTAATCAAGTCTGAAGAGCTAAAAGCGGACGACGAGAAAGTTAAAGCTCTAATTGAAGAAATGGCTACTGCATACGAAGATCCATCAGAAGTTATTGCTTACTACGAGCAAAACGAAGAAATGATGAACAACATGCGCAATGTAGCTCTAGAAGAGCAAGCAATCGACGCGATCATCGCTAAAGCACAGGTTTCTGAGAAAGAAGTAGGCTTCAACGAGCTACTTAACCAACAACAACCTGCTGCTTAATAAGCAATATCTTGCGTAGAAGGTTGACTTAACGTTAACTATTCTGCTAACAATGGTCCGTATGATAGTCATCATCCGGGCCATTTATTTTAGGGACATAAGAATATGAGCTACCAAGAAAAAAATGCAATGTCGCCAATTATGGACGCGCTAGTACCAATGGTGGTTGAACAAACTTCCCGCGGCGAACGCTCTTACGACATCTACTCACGTCTGCTGAAAGAGCGCGTGATTTTTTTAACGGGTCAAGTGGAAGACCACATGGCAAACCTTGTCGTGGCTCAGCTACTTTTCCTAGAATCTGAAAATCCAGATAAAGATATTTTCCTATACATCAACTCGCCAGGCGGCAGCGTAACAGCTGGTATGTCTATCTACGATACCATGCAGTTTATTAAGCCAAATGTGAGCACTGTATGTATGGGTCAAGCATGTTCAATGGGTGCCTTCCTGTTAGCAGGTGGTGCGCCAGGTAAGCGCTACGTACTGCCTAACTCTCGTGTAATGATCCACCAACCATTGGGTGGTTTCCAGGGTCAAGCTTCTGATATCCAAATCCATGCTCAGGAAATCCTGACCATTAAGCAGAAGCTAAACAAGTTGTTAGCAGAACATACTGGCCAACCTCTTGAAGTCATTGAGCGCGATACTGATCGTGATAACTTCATGTCATCAGAGCAGGCTGTGGAATACGGTATCGTGGATGCAGTGTTAAGCCACCGCGGCGAGTAATTAGCCAGCGCATTTTGGCAAAAATTGATATACACTCATTCATGAAGAGTAAAGGCTAAGAGGTTAGCGAATGACAGATAAAAGCAAAGAAAGTGGCAGCGGTAAATTGCTGTACTGTTCTTTCTGCGGCAAAAGTCAGCACGAAGTTCGCAAGCTAATCGCAGGTCCGTCAGTGTACATTTGCGACGAGTGTGTCGACTTATGTAACGATATTATTCGCGAAGAAATCAAGGATGTTCTCCCTAAGAAAGAATCTGAAGCGTTACCAACGCCAAAACAGATCCGTGAACACCTTGATGACTATGTGATCGGGCAAGATTACGCGAAAAAAGTGCTCGCAGTTGCGGTATATAACCACTACAAGCGTTTACGCAATGGTGATACAACGAGTGAAGGTGTGGAGCTTGGTAAAAGTAACATCCTTCTAATTGGCCCAACAGGTAGCGGTAAAACACTACTTGCTGAGACATTAGCTCGATTCTTGGATGTGCCATTTACAATGGCAGACGCAACCACACTAACCGAGGCTGGTTATGTGGGTGAAGACGTTGAAAACATCATCCAAAAGCTTCTGCAAAAATGTGATTACGATGTAGCTAAAGCTGAACGCGGCATCGTTTACATTGATGAAATTGATAAAATTTCACGCAAAGCTGAAAACCCATCTATTACGCGTGACGTATCTGGTGAAGGTGTTCAGCAGGCGCTACTAAAACTTATCGAAGGCACGGTTGCATCGGTTCCACCTCAAGGTGGTCGTAAGCACCCTCAGCAAGAATTCCTACAAGTGGACACGTCGAAGATCCTGTTCATCTGTGGTGGTGCATTTGCTGGCCTAGATAAGGTGATTGAGCAGCGTGTTGCAACAGGTACAGGTATTGGCTTCGGTGCTGAAGTTCGTTCTAAAAACGAATCGAAGACCGTGGGTGAGCTATTTACTCAGGTTGAGCCTGAGGATTTAGTGAAGTACGGACTCATTCCAGAATTCATTGGTCGTCTTCCTGTGACAACAACACTTACTGAGCTTGATGAAGAAGCGTTGATTCAGATCCTATGTGAACCGAAGAACGCATTAACCAAGCAATACGCAGCATTGTTTGAGCTTGAAAACGCTGAACTTGAGTTCCGAGAAGATGCGCTGCGCGCTATCGCTAAGAAAGCAATGGAGCGTAAGACAGGTGCTCGTGGTTTACGCTCGATCCTTGAAGGCGTATTACTGGAAACCATGTACGAACTGCCATCTGCGACAGACGTAAGTAAGGTCGTGATTGATGAGTCCGTCATCAATGGTGAGTCAGAGCCATTGCTTATTTATAGCAACTCAGACAATCAGGCCGCTGGAGCAGAATAAATTCAGCCGTAATGAAAAAGGAGGTAAGTAATTACCTCCTTTTTTTATTTCTCTTATTGAATCCAAACAATTAGCCCCCATATAAATCGATAAGTAATACGTAAACGTGAAAGCGGAAGAGAGAATTATATGAACTTGGAACGTTCCGAGCGTATCGAGATCCCGGTACTACCTCTACGTGACGTAGTGGTCTACCCGCACATGGTTATTCCATTGTTTGTTGGTCGTGAGAAATCGATTAGCTGTTTAGAAACGGCGATGGAAACCAACAAACAAGTTCTTCTTGTGGCACAAAAGCAAGCTGATACTGACGAGCCTACGGTTGACGACCTATTTGAAGTAGGTACGGTAGCCACCATTCTCCAGCTACTGAAGCTTCCGGATGGCACAGTAAAAGTACTGGTTGAAGGCCAGCAACGTGCGAAAATTAATCACTTTAAAGAGAGTGACTTCTTCCTAGCGGAAGCGGAATTTGTGGTTACGCCAGAATTGGATGAGCGTGAGCAAGAAGTGATTGTTCGCAGTGCGATTAATCAGTTTGAAGGCTTCATTAAGCTAAACAAGAAGATTCCACCAGAAGTTCTAACCTCACTCAACGGCATCGACGAAGCAGCACGCTTAGCGGATACCATTGCAGCTCATATGCCGTTGAAGCTGGTGGATAAGCAGCAAGTACTTGAAATTGTTGATGTCACTGAGCGTCTGGAATTCCTAATGGGCCAGATGGAATCAGAGATCGATTTGCTGCAAGTTGAAAAACGCATTCGTGGTCGCGTTAAAAAGCAAATGGAAAAATCTCAGCGTGAGTACTATCTGAATGAGCAAATGAAAGCGATTCAGAAAGAACTTGGTGAGATGGAAGACGCACCAGACGAGTTCGAAACGCTGCAGAAGAAGATTGACGAATCAAAAATGCCTCAAGAGGCACGTGAAAAGACTGAGCAAGAGCTGCAAAAGCTTAAGATGATGTCTCCAATGTCTGCCGAAGCAACAGTGGTTCGTAGCTACATCGATTGGATGGTCAGCGTGCCTTGGGCTAAACGCTCAAAAGTTAAGAAAAATTTAGCGAAAGCAGAAGAGATTCTTAATGAAGACCACTACGGTCTAGAGCGCGTAAAAGAGCGTATTCTTGAATACTTGGCGGTTCAAAACCGAATCAATAAGTTAAAAGGTCCAATCCTTTGTCTTGTTGGTCCTCCAGGTGTGGGTAAAACGTCTCTTGGTCGTTCAATTGCTTCTGCTACAGGTCGTAAGTACGTTCGTATGGCGCTGGGTGGTGTACGTGATGAAGCAGAAATCCGCGGTCACCGTCGTACTTACATTGGCTCATTGCCAGGTAAATTAATCCAGAAGATGTCGAAAGTTGGCGTGAAGAACCCATTGTTCTTATTGGACGAAATCGACAAAATGTCTTCAGATATGCGCGGCGATCCGGCATCAGCGCTACTAGAAGTACTTGATCCTGAACAGAATAACTCGTTCAACGATCACTACTTAGAAGTGGATTACGACCTTTCTGACGTTATGTTCGTTGCAACCTCGAACTCAATGAACATTCCAGGTCCATTGTTAGACCGTATGGAAGTTATTCGTTTATCTGGTTACACCGAAGATGAGAAGCTGAACATTGCAAAACGTCACCTTGTTGATAAGCAAGTGAAGCGCAATGGTCTAAAACCGGATGAAATCATCATTGAAGACTCTGCGATTATTGGCATCATCCGTTACTACACTCGTGAAGCGGGTGTTCGTAACTTAGAGCGTGAGATTTCTAAGATCTGCCGTAAAGCCGTGAAGAACATCTTGTTGGATAAAGACATCAAGTCAGTAACGGTAACGATGGACAACCTAAAAGAGTACTTGGGTGTTCAACGTTTCGATTACGGTAAAGCGGATGAAAGTAACCGAATTGGTCAAGTGACAGGTCTAGCTTGGACAGAAGTGGGTGGCGATCTGCTAACGATTGAAACTCAATCCATGCCAGGTAAAGGTAAGCTGACGCAAACGGGTTCTCTTGGTGACGTGATGCAAGAGTCTATCCAAGCTGCAATGACAGTAGTTCGCTCTCGTGCAGAAAAACTGGGTATCAATACTGACTTCTACGAGAAGAAAGATATTCACGTGCACGTACCGGAAGGCGCGACGCCAAAAGATGGCCCAAGTGCGGGTACTGCAATGTGTACTGCTTTGGTTTCAGCTCTGACAGGTAACCCTGTGAAAGCAGAGGTAGCGATGACGGGTGAAATCACACTGCGTGGTGAAGTCCTACCTATCGGTGGCCTAAAAGAGAAGTTACTTGCGGCACACCGTGGCGGCATTAAGACTGTGCTAATTCCAAAAGACAACGAGCGTGATTTGGAAGAGATTCCTGATAATGTTATCGCTGATCTGGAAGTCATCCCTGTACAATGGATTGATGAAGTACTGAAAGTCGCACTAGAGCGAGACCCGACGGGCGTTGAGTTTGAGTCTCAAAAATAGTGATGTGCAGCAAAAATAAGTAAAAGTTTACGCTGATAAGTCTAAAAAGGCTTGTCAGCGTTTTTTTTGGGCGCTAAGTTAGTTTCGATAGCTGCCAGCCCTTGACGAATAAGGGATGGAGCATATTTTCTTAACAATGGAACGAAAGTCATCAAAAAAATAATCACAGATGACACAAAGGGGAAATTACAGTGAATAAAACTCAGTTAGTAGAACAAATCGCAGAAAATGCAGACATTTCTAAAGCGTCAGCGGGTCGTGCTCTAGATGCATTCATCGAAGCAGTAAGCGGCACTCTTCAGTCTGGTGATCAAGTTGCTCTAGTTGGCTTTGGTACATTCAGCGTTCGTACTCGTGCTGCACGTACTGGTCGTAACCCAAAAACTGGTGAAGAAATCCAAATCGCAGAAGCAAAAGTACCAGCTTTTAAAGCTGGTAAAGCACTGAAAGACGCTTGTAACTAATCACAGCGTTAATTCTGTAACCGGCCATTTGCTTAACTTTTGCTCAAACAATAAGTTTCGAACAAAAATTTACAAACTTCGAGCCGAACTTTCTTAAATTATGCGCATCATACTGATGCGCATTTCTTTTTCTGATATTATTGCGCCATTATTTCTATTAGATAGAAGCAGTAGGCTTCAATTGTGGAGAGCAGTTAAATTATGATGGATCGACTACGCGAAGGCGTGAATAGCATCGCGGTCAAAATTATCCTTGGGCTTATCATCCTGTCTTTCGTATTTGCAGGTGTGGGTAGCTACATCGTTAGTGGTAACAACAACTCTGCAGCGAAAGTCGGTAACACTGAGATTCCTCGTGGTGAGTTCGAGATGGCATACCAAAATGAGCGTAACCGTATGCAAGCTCAGTTGGGTGACTACTTCTCTCAAATGCTGGCTGACCCTGCATATGTTGAATCTTTCCGCAAATCCGTTTTAGATCGAATGATCAATGACGTGTTGCTTGACCAACAAGCAGAAGCTTTAGGTCTGCGAATCAGCGACACCCAAGTTCGCAGCATGATTCTAGACATGCCTCAATTCCAATCTAATGGTCAGTTCGATCAAGAGATCTATCAAGCTTCTCTGCGTCGTGCAGGCTTTTCGCCAGACTCTTTTGCTGAGTACATGCGTCGTGAATTGGTTCGTGAACAACTGCTGAATGCACTACAAAACAGTGAATTTATTCTGCCAGGTGAAGTACAGGCAGAAGGTAAGCTGTTTACTCAAACTCGTGATATTCGCACGATTAAAATCGACTTAGCAGAATTTGCGAAAAACATTGAATTGACTGACGAAGAAATTCAACAGTACTACAAAGCAAACCCTGACAACTTTACTCGCCCAGAGCAGGTTAAAGTCGCTTATATCGAACTGTCTGCTGAAGCGCTAAAGGAGCAAGTTAATGTTTCTGATGCCGAGGTGAAAAAGTACTACGATGAGCACTTAAACAAATACTCTTCAGAAGAGCAGCGTCGTGTCGCTCATATTCTTGTAGAAGGGGACGATGAAGCAAAAGCGCAGGCTATCTTAGATGAGCTAAATGCGGGAGCAGATTTTGCGACGCTTGCTCAAGAGAAATCTGACGATTTTGGCAGTGCTGAAAACGGCGGTGATTTAGGTTGGATTGAGCGTGATGTGATGGACCCTGCTTTTGAAGAAGCGGCATTTGCGTTGAAGAATCCAGGCGATACGTCAGGTCTAGTAAAGTCGGACTTTGGTTACCATATAATCAAGCTTGAAGAGCTAAAAGACTCTGTGGCGAAGCCATTTGAAGAAGTTGCCGCTGAAATCAAACAAGAAATGGTTGACCAACAAGCAGTTGATCAATTCTACGAGCTACAAAGCGAGCTTGAGCGCGTAGCGTTTGAATACCCAGACTCATTGTATGACGCTTCTCAAGCGGTTAACCAAGAAGTGAAGACAACGGACTTTATTTCTCAAGTTGACGCACCTGAAGTGCTTCGTAACCCTGCGGTAATGCAAGCTATCCTTAGCCCAGAAGTAAAAGAAGATGGCTTAAACTCTGAAGCTATCGAAGTTGCACCTGAACATATTATTGTTGTTCGTGTTGAAGACGCACGTGATGAGACGGTTCTTCCACTAGAAGAAGTGAAAGATCAGGTTATTGCAGAGCTATCTCGCGTTAAGGGTGAGCAAGATGCGATGGAACTTGGTACACAGGTTGTTGCTGCATTGAAAGAAGGTAAGACAGATGTGCTTACTGAAAACAACCTTGCATTTGGTGAACAAGAGACAGTAGATCGCCGTTCTCCGTTGGCAACAACGGTATTCGCGATGGCAAAACCAGTCGATGGTAAGCCAGTATATGGTCAGTCTAAAGATCTTGAAGGTAACATTGTTATCATCGAGCTTGATGCTGTAAATGCTGAGCTAGATAGTGAGTTAGAAGAGCAAGTTGCGATGCAAATGCAGCGTGCATCTTCTCAGCAAGACCTATCCTCTGTGCTAGCAGTACTGCGAGCAAACACTGACATTGAGTACTTTATTGTGAGCAACTAAGCACAATTAGTGTAATTTGCATGTTAACTAAAACGGACCGCATAAGCGGTCCGTTTTATTTTTGTCTTTATTAACTTCAATCATCAATAAGCATTACTTAAATTAGTGCGCGTTTAAGTGATACCAGTCATTGCGAATATCGGGTCATCTAGGTTTGTTAACTGGATAGTGACTTGCTACTGGTGACTGGTTTTAGCCTACTATTTTGGAGATTGTATGTTCAATATGAAATGGATTTTGACATTGTGCTTATTTGTTTTTGCGCCTTTTAGCATGGCTGCGGATTCAGCCACTGACAAATATGAAGGAATTGAAATTACCGTAAATATCAACACGGCCTCTGCTGAAGAAATAGCGACCATGTTGAAAGGTATTGGTGAGAAGAAAGCGCAGAGTATCGTGGACTACCGCGAGGAGCATGGCCCTTTTAAAACGGCAGCAGATTTGAAGAGCGTAAAAGGCATTGGTGAAGCGACAGTTAAGAAAAACGAAGACCGCATTTTACTGTAGCTTGATGTATTTCAGATATTGAGTCTGAATTCAGAACAATATCTGTTTCCCTATTACTGCTTTCCCGAACCAACCCCTCTTTCGTGGTTCGGGATTTTTTATCCGAATAAACGACGGCGAAAACCTTTTTCCATTAGAGCCATTGTTAACCCACCGAACGCACCAAATAAATGAGCATCAATAGCAACGTTTGCGCCGATAAGCGCAGCAGTGCTGCTGGATGGACCATAGATCTGCTCCCATGCTACTTTGGCAATAAGCCCTCCGACCAACAACAGGCTGCTTCTTCTGCTTTCAAAGACTTCTCTGAGTGCCCAGAATCCAAATAGACCGTGTAGTACGCCAGATAATCCCACGTACACCGACATATTGGTAAACAAATTCATTGCGCCAACAAATGCACACAAGAGTGAGAAAACGATAAGGAAGTTGCGAGTGCTTGGACGAAAAATAAAAGTAATGATCCACAATCCTGCCAGGTTCATCCCTAAGTGCGCAAAGTTGGTATGTGTGAGATTTCCTGTTACGATTCGCCACCATTCGCCATGGCGTATATTGTAGCTGTGCCACTCGGTTAGGCTTGCCATTGGTTCGAATTGAAGTATCAAACAGATCACGCTGATAATACTCAGCAAGGTATAAAGGTTCACTCTATGTCTCGTTATTGTTCTCGTTGTGGAAAATCGCAAAAAGCGTGTATTTGCCAATGGATTGTACCGTTGGCAAGCGAGGTAGAACTTATCATTCTTCAGCACACGAGTGAAGAACATCGTCCGCTTGGTACGGCACGGATTCTCAATTTGAGTTTAGATAACTGTATTTGTCTGATAGGAGAGGACTTTTCTGGTGATGATGTCTTAAATCACTTGTTGGCGGATGAATCATATCAACATTTTGTTCTTTACCCATCGGAACAGTCACGATGCATCTCTGAAATCAATCAAGTGAGCCGTAGTGTATCTAAGAAAATACGTTTGGTTTTGCTCGATGGGACGTGGAAAAAAGCGTACAAAATGTGGCAGCTTTCTAGCAATTTACATCCACTCCCAACCGTGCAATTACCGAAGCAATTGCAAGGGCATTACACCATTCGTAAGGCGCCCTCTGAGAATAGCTTATCGACAGTCGAGGCGGGTTATCATTCGCTTCGTTTGCTTGAACCCGAGAGAGACTTTACACCGCTTATGCATGCCTTTGAAAAGATGATCGAATTCCAAATCGCCCAGATGCCGCCGGGCGTATTTGAAAAGAATTACTTGAAAGGTTGAGTGTTACTAAAGAACGATGGAAGAGAATAGCTGACGGTGAAGCTTTTGCGCGTGTCCATCGGTCATAGCAGAAATGTAATCGGCGATGACTCTCATCTTATTGCTCTCGCTTTTCGCTTGGCACCACAGTTCTTTTGTATGAACAGGCAGCAAGCGCTCTGGGTCCGCTGTTAACGCTTCAAAAATGTCCATAATAATTTGCTGACCTTTATATTCAACGATCTGGACCTGCGGGACTTGGATAACAAAAGTACTGACAAAGTGTTTGAGTACGTCAAGTGCTCGTGCCATTTGTGGCTCTAAACACGCATTCCAAGACAGTAATGGATTATTGAAAGGCTCATCCACCGCCTTGATTGAAATGCTGGTCAGGAGGGCGTTAACCATACCACCGATGGCATCTTTCCGTTCATGATGCTTACCACTAAATAGCATCTGTCCGATGGAATCGATATGTGCTTCAAACCACGGGTCGCCACAGTCCGCTAATTGACTTGCTGCGCCTTCTTGCCATTGCTGACGTGTCACCATACCAAGCACGATTGCATCTTCTAAATCATGAACGCCATAGGCGATATCGTCCGCTAGCTCCATGATTGAGCAATCGAGTGATTTAAAACGCGTTTTACTGTGTTCAAACTCCGATTCTGGTTTTGAGCGCATTAAGCTAAGCAATGCCTTGTCGTTGTCAGAAAGCGGTGCAATTACCCAATCAAATAAGTCTTTATCACAATCATAAATGCCCTTAGCTGGGCTCCAATCTTTGGCTTTTAGTTTACGTTGATGCTCAGCTGGTTGAGGCAACTTGACGGAGCGTGTTTGACTAATGAGGGCAGGGTACTTAATCAAACCAAGCAGTGTGCGGCGTGATAAATTCATTCCGAAATGCTCAGTATAAGGCTCTAACTTAGTGACGATACGAAAGGTTTGGGCGTTCCCCTCGAAACCGCCATGTTCGCGCATTACGTAGTTTAGAGCGACTTCTCCCCCATGACCGTATGGAGGATGCCCGATGTCGTGCGCCAAACATAATGAATCAATTAAGCTGTCTGATGGTAATAGATCACGGAACTCTGGTTGTTTTTTCTTTAACTGGGCGACGATACCGGTCCCGAGTTGCGACGCTTCTAAGGAGTGTGTTAACCGGCTGCGGTGAAAGTCTTCCAAGCTATTGCCGTGTACTTGGGTTTTTGCTTGTAAGCGTCGAAATGCAGCCGAGTGAAGAATGCGCGCTCGGTCTCTTTGGTACGGGCTTCGATGGTCGTCACGACGTATTTTATGCTCATCATCATGGCGCTCTTGCCATTGTGGGTGTAATTCAAACGACACGATTATCTCCGTAAGCTAACTGATTTCATCTAACGATAATTCGAAACTTGGGGCAAAGGTATTGAGGAAGTAATCCATTTCAGGCGTTCTACGTTCTTGCAAAGTGATGTCTAAGCGTTTTTTTGCCAGAGCGAACTCATGATTGCCTGCGCTTAGTTCTTCGAGACATTTTAAATAGGCACAGATGGAGTCGGCTTGCTTGACGATTTTTGCGTCCTCTTCGTGTGCAGAGTGGGAAAGAAGGTAGGGGGCAAAATCATCTTGGAACTCTTCCGGTAACATTGAGAGTAATTTTTGTTCCGCTGCCGATTCTATCTTCTTATATTCTTTGGCAATTTCAGGATTGTAATACTTCACTGGGGTTGGAAGGTCACCCGTTAATACTTCGCTGGAGTCATGGTACATAGCAAGAATCGCGATGCGTTCTGGATTAAGGTTGCCGCCGAACTTTTTGTTTTTAATTAGGGCAAGGGCATGAGCGACAAAAGCAACTTGTAAGCTATGCTCTGAAACGTTTTCTGGTGAGACGGACCGCATTAAAGGCCAGCGTTGGATCAGCTTCATTCGAGCCAGGTGAGCGAAAAAATGGCTTTCTTTCATGGCTTTCTCCGTTTCTGGTGTAAAAAAGGAACTCACTAGGAGTTCCTCTAAGCATATGAGAGATCAGCACTAATTACTACCAGTGATTCATTACTGGCTGTAGGTTGATAGGAATCGCTCAAAACGTCCAATGGCGATTTCTAGATCTTCAACGTGTGGCAGTGTAACTATGCGGAAATGGTCTGGTTTTGGCCAGTTGAAACCGGAACCTTGCACCAGTAAGACCTTCTCTTGTTTTAAGAAATCTAAAACCATCTGCTGATCGTTCTTGATGTTGTACATTTTTGTGTCGATTTTCGGGAAGAGGTACATCGCACCCTTAGGTTTGACACAAGAAACACCAGGAATCTGATTGATCAGTTCATACGCTCTATTGCGCTGCTCTAATAAGCGTCCGCCAGGTAAAATCAGTTCATTGATACTCTGGTATCCACCTAACGCGGTTTGAATCGCATGTTGCATTGGTACGTTTGCACATAAACGCATCGATGAAAGCAGCTCCAAGCCATTCACGTACCCTTGAGCTAGGTGTTTAGGTCCCGTTAGGAACATCCAGCCACCACGGAAACCGCAAACACGATAGGCTTTTGAAAGGCCATTGAATGTCATGACGAGCACGTCTTCAGTGAGTGTTGCGACTGAGGTATGTGTTGCACCGTCGTACAACACTTTGTCGTAGATCTCATCTGCGAAAATGATCAGTTTGTGCTGGCGTGCTATCTCAATCACTTCAAGTAGGAAGTCACGGCTGTATACCGCACCTGTCGGGTTGTTCGGGTTGATCAGAACAATGCCACGTGTCTTTGGTGTGATTTTCTTTTTGATGTCTTCAAGGTCTGGGTACCAGTCTGCACCTTCATCACATAGGTAATGAACCGGCTTACCGCCTGATAGTGCAACTGAAGCTGTCCACAACGGGTAATCGGGAGCTGGGATTAGCATTTCGTCGCCATTATTTAACAGCGCTTGCATGGCCATCACGATCAGCTCAGACACGCCGTTACCCACATACACATCTTCGACATCTAGCGAGCGGATACCTTTACGTTGATAGTGTTGGACCACGGCTTTACGAGCAGAGTAAATGCCTTTGGAATCACAATAGCCTTGAGAAGTCGGCAGATTACGAATCACGTCGACTAAAATCTCATCAGGGGCGTCAAAACCAAATGGGGCAGGGTTACCAATGTTTAGCTTTAGGATTTTATGCCCTTCTTCCTCCATGCGCTTAGCATGTTTGAGTACAGGACCCCTAATGTCGTAGCAGACATTATCGAGTTTTGACGACATCCCGATATTTTGCATTGTATAATTCCTAAAAATTCGTTAATTTCTTTATTAAAATACAATAATTTGTTTTTTATTAGAATATATATCTGTAAATTATCTGTTTGCTGGTTAAGTTTTGCTCGTTTGCTATCACAGGATTTTGCAAAAGATCGCATACGACCTTGATTTGCTTTGGGTCTAAACTTAGAGTAGCCGTCAGTTACCATTTATCCTCACATACTACGAGGTTGATTTGTCACAGTTCCATCAAGCCGTAAAGAGAATTATCGAGCGAGTTCAGCAAGCGGAAGGCAATCAAACACGTCTGGTCGAGCCCCTGAGCGAGAAACCTAATTTCTCATTTATTGATTGGCTTGATGCACAACCACTTTTCCCTAAATTCTACTGGCAGTCCCGCGATACTCGTGAAGAGGTCGTTGCACTAGGGCAATTACACGCTTTTGTTGAGCCAGGCCCTGCTTATACCATTCTAGGTGAAGGGCAACGAGTCTGGGGCGGACGCTCTTTTGACGGCCAGCATGAGAAGAATCGTCGCTGTATGCCTTCTTTCTTCTTTTTGCCTCAAATTGAGTTAATTCGTTTTGACCAACAATGGTCTCTCGCAGTTAATATTTCAGAAGACAAAGCGCGAACCCTAGCAGGACTGCATAAACTGGTTTGTGAGGTCGCGACCTTAGCTCCGATTTCTTCTCACATCCGCTCTATTGTTCATACGCCAAGTCAGCCTCAATGGAATGAGTTAGTTCATAAAGTTCTGACTGGTATAAAGAATGATGATTTTAAGAAAGTGGTATTGGCGCGTCGCTCTACCGTGCAGCTTGATAACACATTAAGTGCTGCACAGTTGCTGAAAGCGAGTTACTTAAATAACCATCATAGTTTCCATTTCATGCTGAGCTTAAACAGCAAACACAGCTTTATGGGCTCTACGCCAGAACGTTTGTATTCTCGCGTAGGGCACGAACTTCATACCGAAGCGTTAGCAGGCACGATTGGTCGAGGGGACAATGCCACTCACGATATGGAGTTGGCGAATTGGTTATCCCAAGACCAAAAGAACCTCAACGAAAACCAATATGTAGTTGATGATATTATTGATCGCCTATCACCACATTCCGAAGCGGTTGAAGTGGAGGCCGAGGCAAGTTTGGTTAGGCTACGAAAAGTGCAACACCTCAAGCGAAATATTCACGCGAGCCTAAAGACGGGAATAAACGGTGTTCAGTTGTTATCGGCGCTTCAGCCAACGGCGGCGGTTGCTGGCTTACCTCGACAAGAATCCATGCAGTTTATTCTTGATAATGAGCCCTTTGCACGCGGCTGGTACGCGGGGTCAATGGGTTACATAAGCCATGAACGAGCAGAGTTTTGTGTCGCGATCAGAAGCGCGCTTGTTCTCGGTGACCAAGTACAACTGTTTGCGGGCGCAGGTATTGTGCCAGGTTCTGTGGCAGAGCATGAGTGGGCGGAACTTGATAAGAAAATGTCGACGTTACTTACGCTGATTTCTGATCACCCTCCGTTGGGAGTCGCATCATGAATCATGACCAAGCGGTGCTCAATCGAATTTGGTCAGAAACCATATTGATTGAGCTTCAGCGATTTGGCGTTAAGCATGTTTGTATCGCTCCTGGCTCTCGTTCTACTCCTTTAACTTTAGAGGCGGCAGAACAGTCCAATTTTTCTATTCATACTCACTTTGATGAGCGTGGTCTCGGCTTTATGGCTCTTGGTTTAGCGAAAGCTACTCAAGAGCCAGTGGCAATCATCGTTACTTCTGGTACGGCAGTGGCGAATTTATTACCAGCCGTTGCGGAGGCTAGGCTTACTGGTGAAAAGCTGGTGCTGCTCACTGCGGATCGTCCGGTGGAGCTCGTTGGCTGTGGTGCAAACCAAGCGATTAACCAGTTGGGTATTTTTTCACATCATGTCTCGTCCAGCTTGAATTTACCAAGCCCAACTTTAACAACATCGCTTAATTGGTTGCTGACCTCTGTTGACGAAGTGATGTTTACTCAGCAACTGCAAGGCAGTGCTGTTCATATTAACTGTGCATTTCCAGAGCCTTTGTATTCCAATGGTGCAAAAGCGGATTATCAAACCTACTTAGACTCGGTAGCCGGATGGCGAAAAGGAAGTGGTAGTTATACCCAGCGTTTTAGCCACTTATCACAGGCGCAAATCCCGTCTTGTGCGGATAAAAAAGGCTTGGTTGTGATTGGCAGCTTACCGCTTGAACAAGCGAAGTCGGCGCAGGCATTTGCACAAAAGATGGGATGGCCGGTACTTGCAGACCCGCAAAGTGGTCTCAGTTCGGATTGGGCGCATTATGATGTATGGCTTCAACTTCCCGAGTTCGTAAACGAGCTTGAGTCTTGTGAACTTATTATCCAATTTGGTAGCCGAATCATCTCCAAACGTTTGAACCAGTGGATTGATAAACAAGTTTCGCAAAATCAACAAAATAAAGACGTTCAATACTGGTATATCTCGCCGTGTATGGACCGTAATAACCAAAATCATCTGGCGCAAATGCACTGGGTTGAGCTTCCTCAAACTTGGGTTTCTCGCATTAGCTTTGAGAAGCCAATATTTGCTGGGTGGGCTGATAGGTTAGCGAATGGAGTTAAGCGAGTTCATCAACGTATCGAAGAAGCTTTCCTATCTGGTTCAGCGTCTGCCATTGACGAAATTGCGTTGGCAGCAGACATCAACGAGCGCACTAAAAACGCTGATGTCTTTTGGGGTAACAGTTTGTTTGTTCGACTTGTCGATATGTACGGCAAACTTGATGATGTAGAAGTGTTCACTAACCGAGGCGCGTCAGGAATTGACGGTTTGTTTGCTACCGCATCAGGTGTGCAGCGAGCAAGAGGTAATCCGTTACTGATGTATATTGGTGACACATCAGCACTGTATGATCTCAATTCACTAGCGCTGTTTTCTCACAATAAATTGCCGACGGTACTTGTGGTCACAAACAATGATGGTGGCGCAATTTTCGATATGTTACCGGTGCCTCAGGAGCATCGCACTGCGTACTACCAAATGCCCCACGGTTATCAGTTTGAACATGCAGCCAAACAGTTTGGTTTAAAGTATGAGAAGCCAACTACGTTAGAAATGTATCAAGCAATGGTTGCCGAGCACCTGTCGAGCGGTCAAGGCACACTGCTGGTGGAAGTTCAAACCCCACCAAGCCAAGCCGCAGAGTTGATAAAGGCATTTAATAAGAGCCTGCATGCTTCACTCTGAGAGCCTCTCTTCAACTGAAAAACACCAAAGTGGCGACCTTCCCACTCTGGTGTTTTTGCATGGCTTTTTAGGAAATGGTGCTGATTGGCAAGCTTGTTTGGATGAGCTGACTCAGTTTGAACGAGTCGTTATAGACCTTCCTGGTCATGGTCGTAGCCAGTTTACAAAGTGCAACGATCTCGATGATTGCTGCAAACTTCTTAATTCCACACTATCTTTATTATTTCCTCCGCAACAACCACTTACTTTGATTGGTTACTCTATGGGCGGTCGTATTGCGATGCATGGTATTGCCAATCAATGCTTCCCAGATCTCAATATTGTGGGCGCAATTGTTGAAGGGGGAAACTTCGGGCTTCAAACTGAGTCAGAGAAACAGGTGAGATTGGAGAATGATGCTCGCTGGGCAAAGCGTTTCAAAACTGAACCACTTGAACGTGTTTTGAACGATTGGTATCAGCAAGCGGTGTTTTCTTCACTAAACCATGAGCAAAGACAAACATTAATTGCGAAGCGAAGTGATAATCTTGGCTCGGCGGTCGCGAGCATGCTGATGGCAACATCGTTAGCCAAGCAGGTGTATTTGTTGCCCACACTGAAAAAGCAGAATATACCGATGTATTACTTGTGTGGTGCGAAAGACCAAAAATTTAGCCAACTGGCACAACGTAGCGGGTTGGCGTATCGACAAGTTGAAGGCGCAGGACATAACGTTCATCAAGAGCAGCCCCAACAATTTGCGATGCATATTAAGCAAATAATTCAATCTCACTTTGGTGAGAGTAACGAGAACAATGGGAATCACCATGGCTAAAACAGTAGGCATTTCTGAAGAAGAACTTTACGCTCCGGTTCAATGGAAAGATTGCAGCGAGAAATACGAGGATATTCACTACCATAAATCTGAAGATGGTATCGCGAAAATTACCATTGCACGCCCACAAGTGCGTAATGCATTCCGCCCTCAAACAGTAAAAGAGATGATTGATGCGTTGGCAGATGCGCGTTATGACTCTGGTGTTGGCGTGATCATTCTGACAGGTCTAGGTGAAGACGCATTCTGTTCTGGCGGCGACCAGAAGATCCGTGGCGACTACGGCGGCTATAAAGACGAGCAAGGTACACACCACCTAAACGCATTGGACTTCCAACGCGATATTCGAACTTGTCCAAAACCTGTGATCGCATCAGTTGCTGGCTGGGCTGTTGGCGGCGGTCATGTACTGCACATGATGTGTGACCTAACAATTGCAGCGGACAACGCGCAGTTTGGTCAAACGGGCCCTAAAGTGGGTTCATTTGATGGTGGTTGGGGCGCGTCTTACATGGCTCGTATCGTAGGCCAGAAGAAAGCACGCGAAATCTGGTTCCTATGTCGTTTCTATAACGCGCAAGAAGCGTTAGACATGGGCTTGGTCAACACGGTTGTGCCGCTAGAAGAGCTAGAGAAAGAAACCGTTCGTTGGTGTCGTGAAGTTCTTCAGCATAGTCCAATGGCGCTACGCTGCCTGAAAGCTGCATTGAATGCGGACTGTGATGGTCAAGCAGGTCTTCAAGAGCTTGCGGGTAACGCAACGATGATGTTCTACATGACCGATGAAGGACAAGAAGGTCGTAACGCATTCAACGAGAAACGTCGCCCAGACTTTGACAAATTCCCTCGTAACCCATAATCCGTATAAAAAGAGGAGTGTTTTAGCTCCTCTGTTCCATTTTTCCTGAGCGCCTCGCCCTCTGGGAGGCTGGTGGGATTGCTCGCCAGAGCGCTCAAATATACGGCATTACATAGGACTCGAATTATGCGTGAAGCGAAAATTTATCGTTATAGCTTGCCCATGGATAGTGGTGTCATCCTGCGAGACAATAAGCTAACTGAACGTGTTGGTTATGTTGTTGCGCTTTCTGAAGGTGACCAAATAGGGCTTGGAGAAGTCGCTCCTCTTCCTGGTTTTAGTTTAGAGAGCACCGAAGATGCTGGTATTCAGCTACAAGAACAAGCGGAGCGTTGGGTAGCAGGATTGGATGTGGATTACGCCAACATGTATCCATCGGTCGCGTTTGGTTTATCGATGGCACAGTTAGAGTTAGCTGGTGGCCTGCCCCAACAAGGTAAGTATCAAACAGCGCCGCTGTGTACTGGTGACCCAGACGAGCTCATTCCAAAGCTGAACGAAATGGAAGGCGAGAAAGTCGCGAAAGTAAAAGTCGGGCTTTATGAGCCAATTCGCGATGGCATGCTTGTGAACCTTTTCCTTGAATCTATCCCTCAATTAACGCTTCGACTTGATGCAAACCGCGCTTGGACACCAGAAAAAGCGCAGCAGTTTGCTAAATACATTACTCCGTCTCTGCGTCAGCGCATTACCTTTTTGGAAGAGCCGTGCTGCTCTCCTGGCGATAGTCTCTCTTTTGCTATCAATACTGGTATTGCGATTGCTTGGGATGAAACGTTGCAAGATGCGGTTCGTCGAGAGGATTTCCGTCTTGAAGATCTAACTGGTGTGAAAACGATCATCATCAAACCCACACTCATTGGTTCGGTGGATTTTTGTATTACACTGATAGAGAAGGCGAAGTCACTGGGGATGAAAGCGGTTATTAGCTCGAGCATTGAATCCAGTCTCGGTTTAACGCAATTAGCGCGCTTTGCCCAATGGCAGCTGCCTGATGAAGTTCCAGGTTTGGATACGATTGGCCTATTCAAAGCTCAGTTAGAGCAAGGCTGGCCTAAGTGTGAACTTCCCGTTCTTCCTCTGAAAGATCAGGAGATTGTGTGGCATTCTGCATAGACAATGTTGCGAAGGCACCGTGGAAATATTGGGCTCAAACGAGCCCTTTTTCTATTGCACTCAAGACACCAACAGAAACATTAAACTGGCAACAACTCTCAGTACGTATTGACCAATACGCTCACTATTTGAATGACTTGGGCGTAACGCGGGGAGATGTGCTGACTTTGGTAGGTAAAAACCAAGTCGAAACTCTGCTGTTTTATCTTGCTTCCAAGCAGTTAGGCGCACTTGCCGCGCTGACCATGGTACAACCACTCGATACGTTACAGAGTAAACTTGCGACCCTTTATAAACCTGAACAAACTCGGTTTATCTGGTTTTCTCAGGAGTGCGCTTCGACCTTTTCTGAACATGATATACAAAAACTCAAGGCAACATTGCTTTCACCGCCCTTAGTTTCACAACAAGAGCGTGATGCGGTGATTGAAGATGCCTATCACCATGACAGGCTCGCTTCAGTGGTATTTACCTCTGGCTCGACAGGAGAGCCTAAAGCTGTGGTTCATACACATCGACAACACCTTGCATCCGCAGAAGGCTTGCTGCAAGAGTTCATTTTCACTCAGCAAGATTCTTGGTTATTGTCGCTTCCGCTTTATCACGTCTCTGGATTGGCGATTGTATATCGTTGGCTATATGTCGGAGCGACATTGAAAATCGGTACAGGAAAACTTGTCGAAGATATTCAGGGCGTGTCACACGCCTCTTTGGTTGCAACGCAGCTCAAACGGCTATTGGATGATGATGCTCACTTGTCATTGACGCATGTTTTATTGGGCGGCAGCCACGTTGCTCACGAGTTGGCGTTGCGAGCAACAGGACGAGGGATTGAGGCGTGGTTAGGTTATGGGATGACGGAAGCAGCCTCTACCGTTACCGCAAAGAGAATTGACAGTACCAGTAATGCTGGACACGTATTGAATCATCGTAAGATAAAGTTGGTTGGCCAACGCATTTTTGTCGGTGGTAAAACATTAGCGGCAGGGTATTTTCATCAAGGTCATGTTACTCCGTTTCTGGATGAGAAAGGCTGGTTCGATAGCAAGGATCTCGGTGAGTGGCAAGGTGACGAGTTAAAGATCATCGGCCGTGCCGACAATCAATTTATCTCTGGTGGTGAGAACATTCATTGTGAAGAGATTGAGGCAGCATTGAACCAAATTGATGGCGTGGTGCAGAGCATAGTGGTTCCAGTCGAAGATGCGGAATTTGGTCATCGCCCTGTTGCTGTGATTCAGACCAATGATTTGCGCAGCAAAGCGGAATATGACCTGCATTTGCAATCCAAATTAGAGAAGTTTAAATGGCCAGTGGAATACCATTTAATGCCACAAGTGCTACTAGAAAGTGGGATCAAAGTTTCTCGGAAGGCAGTGAAGGAGTGGCTATTGCCATCAATTCAGCATTAGTCAATTTTGCTATGTATTAGTCAGAAAGGGAATTTCGTATCCTTATAACTCTGAATCATAATTATGCTTCTTCGAAGAGAGAAAAGGCATAAGGTTCAGGATGGTAAAGCTAGTATTAATTGCGGCGGTAGCACTACAAATTGGTATTGCAATAAGCAGTGAAGGGCTCGCCCGCTCTCTTGCAGAGCTGACGGCCTTTTTGATCGCTATCGCATTGGTCGTTACATACAAAAACAGCAAACTTGAGCCGTCGTCACCTCAACACGATGAGAAGACCACTAATATCTAAACAATAACCAACTTAGAGAAGTGGTTGAAATTAACACCCACAGAGTTACACCAAACAACAGTGGCTTGGCTCCAGCAGACCTCAGCTTCGAAATTGAAATGCTGCAACCAATCAGGAACAGACACACCACCAAAGCTTGTTTCGCTCCAACGAAAATACCGTGATAGACCATTTCAAATTGAGGGAAGAAGTCGCTAAACACGATGGCTGCGCAGTACCAAAAAATGAAATAAGGAATAACTAACTTTTTCGTTCCATTCTCTTTCTGGTCTCTCGAAAAGATCACGGCACTGATCAGTGCGACAGGGATGATCCACAAAGCTCGTGCGAGTTTTAACGTTGTTGCTGTAGTTAGCGCTTCTTCACCGTAGGCTGAGGCAGCCCCAACAACAGAAGAAGTGTCATGAATAGCAATCGCGGCCCATGTACCAAATGTGTGTTGATCTAGCCCTAAAGCATGCCCAACCACAGGAAACACGAATAGTGCGATGGAGTTTAGGACAAATACCGTTGCCAGTGCTAATCCAATCTGTTCGTCTTTTGCTTTAATCGCTGGTGCCACCGCGGCAATTGCACTACCACCACAAATTGCTGTACCTGACGAGATTAAGTATGCGGTTACTCGCTCCAACTTAATTATTCTGGCAATGATAGTGCCTATGATCAGTGTGCCCGCAATCGTGGCGATAATCAGACCGATACCATCCGACGTGACAGAGAGTGCTTGCTCAAAGTTGATGCCAAAGCCTAAACCAATAATCGAGTAGGACAGCAGCTTTTTAGTAAAAGAAGCAATGGGCAGTTCTGAAGGCACAAAACCAAAACTTGCGAGTAGAAAACCAATAACTAGGGCAATAGGAGAGGAGACAAAAGGGGTTAAGCAAACGAGTAACGCCAATCCAAACAAGAGGTAGTTTCTATTCAAGGTTTTTATTCGCTGTTGTGAATGAAAGCGCGAGTATATCGCACTGAGTGTGGTCAGTTTGTCTTAATGATTTGAACACATGTTCAGTTATTCTAAACATGTGTTCAAATGTATTTTTATCGCCAGTCGCCTCTAAGTTGATGCACTCTATCGAACATCGTTTTTGCCGTTGCTTCATTTGGTGGAACCGGCTGTCCGGCTTCAATTTCTAGCTTTGACCAAAATCGAGCCGGTAAGCCACAACATGCGCGGCCTTTCGCGCGGCTGAAATAGCTTCCCCATAAGCCTTTGAGTGCCACGGGTATGACAGGTACTGGGCTGCGACGCAGAATAATATCAATGCCACGCATGAATTCATTCATTTCACCGTCTGAGGTTAATTTCCCTTCTGGGAAAATACAGACGATATGTCCTTCGCTTAATGCGGTTTCTACATCATTAAATGCACGCCTGATGGAGTTTCTGTTACTCGCTGAAATCGGAATTACCCCAGTTCTGCGTAAAAAGCGTCTTAGTGGCGGTAGGTTGGCGTAATCTTCCTCCATCACAAAACGAATCAACCTTGGGCATACTGCGCTAAGTAGCAAGGCGTCCATATAGCTCACGTGATTACATACGATCAACGCACCGCCTTGTTCTGGCAAGTTATGTAGGTTTTTATGTTTCACTCGATAAATAGTATGAGTTAGCATCCAAACCACAAAACGGACAACGAATATCGGTATTTGCAAAAAAATGTAAGCGGCGACCAAGAAATTCAAAATGGCTAACAATGCAAACAATTGAGGAATTGTCATCTTGATTACACTTAGGCACACAATACCTAAGACAGCACTGCCGACCATAAACAGAGAGTTAAAGATATTGAGCCCTGCGATGACTTGCGCGCGCTCGGTTTCCTTTGCTCTATGTTGCATTAATGCGTAAAGCGGTACGATAAAAAGCCCGCCAGAGGCGCCAATCATCAATAGATAGAAAAATAATGGCCAAAAAGGCTCATATCTAACGAAGTCTACAAAGTTATGGAAGATAGGTAGGTCACTTGGAATGGAGGTTGCCATCAAGTACCCAAATACCGTAATGCCAAGTGCGCCAATAGGCACAATACCGACTTCGATACGATGATTCGAGATCCAATTGCAAAGTAGCGACCCTAGCGCGATACCAATGGAAAACAGAGCAAGCAAGAAAGACACCGCACTCTCGGTGCCATTTAAGTAAGTCTTGGTGAAATTCGGGAACTGGGTTAGATAGGCGGCGCCTAAAAACCAGAACCAGCTTATCGCCATAATACATTGAAAAACAACACGATCTGATTTTGCGATGGATAGCGTGTGTTTAGTTTGTTTGTACGGTTGCCAACGAAAAGAAAGATTAGGTGCGCTGGCGGCTGCAAAGGGTATTGAGCGGCTCGACAAATATCCTAACAATGCAAAGAGTACGACACAAAATGCGGCAAGGTATTTTGCGTTGTCTGCTGAGGCGATAATTCCAGCACCTAGGGTACCAATAAGGATGGCGATAAAGGTACCAGCTTCAACAAGGGCGTTGCCTGGCACTAACTCTTTCGCGTTTAATTTTTGGGGCAAAAGGGCATATTTAACCGGTCCAAAGAATGCTGACTGTGTGCCCATTAAGAACAGTAGCAGCAAAAGCACACCATAACTTTCGGTTATAAAACCAATGGCGCCCAAAAGCATGATGGCGATTTCAAACAGCTTTACCTTGCGAATAAACCATGATTTTTCATATTTATCGGCTAATACGCCAGCTGAAGCGGAGAATAGAAAGAACGGTAGAATGAACAAGCCAGCCGCTAAATTGATGAACAAGTTGCTCGAAATAGGTAGTGCGCTGGATCCCGCGAAGGCGACAAACAGCAGCAAAACGTTTTTAAAAATATTGTCGTTGAAAGCGCCAAAAAACTGAGTAATGAAATAGGGTAGGAACTTTCTTTGTGTAAGTAAGGACGGCTGTCTGTCGGACGACATGGATAATCCTTTGTTACCAGTTTGTGAGGTAGTTAGAAAGCAGGTTACTGATTAATTCTTTACCATCAATGGGTTCACTAGAGAAAAATTTATCGTCAACACTGAGTAAAGTAATACCGTGTACGCCAGACCAAAGCACTCGACTCGCTTGAATCACTTCGGACTCGGTACGATGTGGTGCGATTTGAGCCAATAGTGACTCCAGCATTCCTGTCATCCCGTCGATACGTTTGGCATGCCATTCTGGAAGCTCTGCACCATTCATGTTGTGCTCGAAAACTAACTGCCAACGGTAAGGGTGCTTTTGAGCGAAATCGTGGTAGCAATAAGCCAGTTCAAATAGAGCTTGATGAGCGTCTTTACTGCTATTGGTCGCCTTCAGTGCTTCTTGGGATAGTTCGTCTAAAGTTTGCGCGACTACGTGTAAAAGTAACAGGTTATAGTTGCCAAAAATGTTGACTAATGTGCTTGGCACGTAACCAATCATGTTAGCGATTTTACGAAGACTGAGTTCGTGGTAAGAATTCTCATCTAAAAAGTTTTTGACTGTTGTTAAAGTCAAATTCACTAACTCTTCTCTGGTGTGATCGTTTCTGCGCGCCATACTCTCAAACTGCTTTATTGAACATCGTTCAATATGATAGTCAGCTACCTATTAACCGTCAACAAGGCAATATACTCAAGTGACGTCAAGGTGCAGGATTCTGAGCTGTGTCACTGATTCTAATTCAAGTAAAACATCCCCGAGTAGTAGCGAGTTCATTCCAAGCATTTCTAAACGAACCAAGTATCTCGAAGTTAACCGAGAGCAGTCAGTACCTTTGGCAATATTCTGATACATGTCAGCTTCTGTAAGCTGTTTTCATCAACAGGCATACAGAGTATGATGACGTAACAATCATCTTTGGCGTGCTACTGTTTGAAACAATCGTTGTTTCGTCTGATAGAGCACAATCTTAGATAGCTAACTTTAAGGATAACGATGAAACGTTTATTTTCTATTGTTGCTCTGTTGATGTTTACCGTTGCTGTAACGCCTATCGCGGAAGCGAAGAAGTTTGGTGGCAGTAAGTCTTTCGGTAAGAGCTACAAAACAGCGCCAGCACCAAAACAACAGCAACAAAACACCAATACGGTCGGCAAAGATCAGACGGCAAAGTCTTCAAGTAAAAAAGGCTTAATGGGTGGTCTGCTAGGCGGACTTCTTGCTGGTGGTCTACTTGCTGCATTCTTTGGCGGTGCTTTTGAAGGTATCCAATTTATGGATATCCTAATTATTGGTTTGATTGCCTTTGTCATCTTTAAATTAATGCGCGGTATGCTAGGTGCGAAGCAGGGCAGTATGAACCAGCATCGCCAGCAACCTGCATTTGGTGGTAACGCATCTAAGTTTGAGCAACCAAACATGCAAAACTTTGAGCAACAGCCAAACACAAATAATGGTGGCTTTGGTGGTTTCGGCGCTCAAACGGACGTACCACATAACTACCCACCGGGCTTTGACCAAGCAGCGTTCATTAACGGCTCTCGTGAACACTACCGAATCCTGCAAGGAGCGTGGAATCACAATCAACTGGAAACCATTGAAGAATATGTTTCTCCAAGCTTGTTTGAAGATCTGAAAGCAGAGCGCGCGAAGCTCGACGGTGAGCAGCATACTGATGTAATGTACGTTGATGCAGAGATCGTCCGTGCCGATTACGATGCAAATAAAGCACAGCTTAGCCTGCAGTTTAGCGGTCGTTACCGTGACACAGTAGAAGGTGTTGAAGAAGAAATCGAAGATATCTGGCACCTAGAGCGTGACCTGACTGTGCCTAATGCACCATGGTTAATTGTTGGTATTCAAGGCTAGTCACCTTTAAACCAATTTAGTCACTAATAAAAATCCCGCGCCCCCTGCGGGATTTTTTGTATCTGTCGTTTGTATCTACGAAAGATATTTTTATAAAACCTGCCAGGTGGAGTCTTCATCATAGCTCGCGCTTAACTCTGCCGAATATCTTTTTTGCTAGCTACTCCTCAAGTGCTTTACTGAATGTTTTTAGCATTCACATTATGGTCATTGCGATAAAACAAGGACAAAGTGCTAGTACATTGTTTGTATTACAACGACCAGATCCGAACTTTGGCCATAGGAGATTCGCTTTGGCCCAGTTGTTAAAGTAGGATCCAACAGAGGGAGAACCGCGAAGAAGTTGGGTTAAATAAGGAAGGTCTTGTTACTTTATCAAGAATCCGAAACGAAAAAAGCCAGCTCAATGAGCTGGCTTTTTCAATATGGTGGAGGGGGACGGATTCGAACCATCGAAGGCAGTGCCGGCAGATTTACAGTCTGCTCCCTTTGGCCACTCGGGAACCCCTCCAGGGTGTTTTATACTTGAAAATTAGTTTCCCAACCTAGCTTCCAAGTTGTTCTTATGTTTAAAGGAAAAACACAAGAAAGAATATGGTGGAGGGGGACGGATTCGAACCATCGAAGGCAGTGCCGGCAGATTTACAGTCTGCTCCCTTTGGCCACTCGGGAACCCCTCCAGGGTGTTTTATACTTAAAAGATAGTTTCCCAACCTAGCTTCCAAGTTGTTCTTATGTTTAAAGGAAAAACACAAGAAAGAATATGGTGGAGGGGGACGGATTCGAACCATCGAAGGCAGTGCCGGCAGATTTACAGTCTGCTCCCTTTGGCCACTCGGGAACCCCTCCAGAGGATTTTTATACTTAGTAAGATGTTTTCCCAACTCATCTCCCAAGTGCGGAGCGAATCATAGCAAACTCGCTCAGGCTGTAAAGCGTTTTTCTTGCGTTTTTACGTTGAATGCTGTCTTTTTGGGCAAAGATGGTAGAAAGTCAGCGTTTTGTGTGTCCTTTGAACAGAAGAGAAACGCTCTTTTTACTTGAATTTACACTACTTGACGTTAAACCACGTATCTACTGATAAAATGTAAGCAGTTTAATGACATAAGTTTATTCGTTTAGAAGTCAATATCATGAGCATGAAAGCCACGTTATCGTTATCTGTTTTAACGCTTTCTATATTAATGAGTTCTCCATCAGCTTTCGCAGCTATGCGAGGCTCAGCAGTTACCGTCGTAACTGAGCAAGTAGAAACGCACGAGATCAATCAATCCTTATCGCTTATCGGTAAATTAGAAGCGGCGGAGTCTGTGGTTGTTGCATCGGAAGTCGCCGGCAAAGTGAATCAAATCGCTGTTAAAGCGAATCAAAATGTCCAACAAGGTCAGCTGTTAATCAAGTTGGATGATGATAAGGCTCAAGCCGCTTTGATTGAGGCAAAGGCGTACCTTAAAGATGAACAACGTAAGCTAAAAGAGTTTCAACGTTTGGTTAAGCGAAATGCTATCACCCAAACTGAGATCGACGCACAAAAAGCAAGTGTTGAAATCGCACAAGCAAGGCTGGACGCCGCTCAAGCAAATTTGGCCGATCTTCATATTACGGCTCCATTCTCTGGCACTGTTGGTTTCATTGACTTTAGTCGCGGTAAAATGGTTAGCGCGGGTACAGAGCTGTTGACCTTGGATGACCTTTCCGTCATGGAGCTGGATTTACAAGTACCGGAGCGCTATTTATCGATGCTTTCTATTGGTATGGAAGTCATTGCCAAAACCAGTGCATGGGGTGAACAGACGTTTACTGGTCAAGTCACAGGCATTGATACGCGGATTAGCTCAGAAACGCTGAACCTGCGTGTGCGTATTGAGTTTGAGAACCCTGAAAACCGCTTAAAGCCGGGCATGTTAATGAATGCATCATTGGCCTTCCCTGCGATTGAAGCGCCAATTATCCCGGTTCAAGCACTAGAATACTCTGGCACCAAGCGTTACGTATACGTCATCGATGACAACAATAAAGCGACTCGACAAGAAGTCATTCTCGGTGCTCGTGTCGATAACGAAGTCGTTATTGAATCAGGCGTTGAAGTTGGCGACAAAATTGTTGTACAGGGCATCGTTAATATGCGAGATGGTGTTGAAGTTAAGGAAATTGTCGCACCAGGAAAGTCAAAAACAGCTAACGCAACTGGTAATCAAGGTGTTCAAAGCACGCAAGACGAAGCGGCTAAGGAAGCAAACTAATGTTACTTTCTGACGTTTCTGTAAAACGCCCAGTCGCAGCGTTGGTATTGAGTATGCTGCTGTGTGTATTTGGCTTTGTATCCTTTACGAAACTAGCGGTGCGAGAAATGCCGGACATTGAAAGTCCGGTCGTTTCTATTAGTACGCGTTACGAGGGCGCTTCCGCGACGATCATCGAGAGTCAAATTACTTCTGTATTAGAAGATCAGCTTTCAGGTATCAGCGGAATAGATGAGATCAGTTCGACGACGCGAAACAGCAGTTCGCGTATCACGATCACTTTTGAGCTAGGTTACGATCTCAATACGGGTGTTAGTGATGTTCGCGACGCGGTGGCTCGCGCTCAACGTTCGCTACCTGATGAAGCGGACGATCCAATTGTCTACAAGAATAACGGTTCAGGTCAGGCCTCCCTCTATATTAACCTCAGCTCTGCAGAGATGGACCGCACTCAATTGACGGATTATGCCGAACGTGTACTGATGGATCGCTTTAGCTTGATCTCTGGGGTGAGCTCCATTGATCTTTCTGGTGGTTTGTACAAAGTGATGTACGTGAAGCTTAAGCCAGAGCTGATGGCGGGGCGCTCAGTCACGGCTTCGGACATTACATCGGCACTGCGAAGTGAAAACTTAGAAAGTCCGGGTGGTGAAGTTCGTAATGATTCGACAGTCATGTCGGTACGGACAGCGCGTAGCTATAACACGCCGGAAGATTTTCAGTACCTCGTGATTAAAAGGGCAAGCGACAACACGCCTATCTATTTGAAAGATGTCGCTGATGTTTTTATCGGTGCAGAGAACGAAAACTCGACCTTTAAAAGCGATGGCGTCGTCAATGTTAGTTTGGGGGTTGTTCCTCAGTCTGATGCGAACCCGTTAGAAGTAGCAAAATTAGTTCGAGCTGAAGTTGATAACATCCAGAAGTTCTTGCCGGAAGGAACGCGGCTTGCTATCGACTACGATGCGACGGTGTTTATCGAGCGCTCGATAGAAGAGGTATATAGCACGCTATTTATTACGGGCGGTTTGGTTATTTTGGTGTTGTACATCTTCATTGGTCAAGCTCGTGCAACCTTGATCCCAGCTGTTACGGTTCCTGTATCGCTGATTTCCTCATTCATTGCCGCTTATTACTTTGGCTTTTCTATCAATTTAATCACCTTGATGGCGTTGATCCTGTCTATCGGATTGGTAGTGGATGACGCGATTGTGGTTGTTGAAAACATCTTCCACCATATAGAACGTGGTGAATCACCTTTGCTTGCGGCCTATAAAGGCACGCGGGAAGTAGGTTTTGCCGTTATCGCGACAACGCTAGTGCTGGTGATGGTATTCCTGCCGATTTCCTTTATGGATGGCATGGTAGGTCTGCTATTTACTGAGTTTTCTGTCTTGTTGGCGATGTCTGTGATTTTCTCGTCTTTGATCGCCCTAACATTAACTCCTGTATTGGGTAGTCAGATTTTGAAGGCGAATGTAAAACCAAATCGATTTAATCAAGTGGTCGATCGCCTATTTAGCAAACTTGAGAGTGGTTACCGCTCATTATTGAAAGGCGCATTGAAAATGCGTTGGGCTGCACCGCTGGTGATTTTGGCGTGTTTGGGCGGCAGTTACTTCTTGATGAACCAAGTGCCAGCCCAGTTGACCCCTCAAGAAGATCGCGGCGTGATGTTTGCGTTTGTACGCGGGGCTGATGCTACGTCATACAATCGTATGTCAGCCAATATGGACATTGTTGAAGACCGATTGATGCCATTACTCGGGCAAGGGTATCTGAAGTCGTTTAGTATCCAAACGCCAGCGTTTGGTGGGCAGGCAGGCGATCAAACCGGCTTTGTTATCATGATTCTAGAAGACTGGAACGAGCGAGATGTAACAGCTCAGGAAGCGCTTAACAAAGTGCGTGGCGCACTGGCTGGCATACCTGATGTTCGAGTGTTCCCATTTATGCCTGGTTTCCAAGGTGGTTCGAGTGAGCCTGTTCAGTTTGTATTAGGTGGCTCTGATTACGATGAACTTCTCGTCTGGGCTGAAATGTTTAAAAACAAAGCAGAAGAATCGCCAATAATGGAAGGCGCTGAGATCGATTACTCAGAGAAAACGCCAGAGCTATTGGTTACGGTCGACAGACAGCGTGCCGCAGAACTAGGGGTCAGTGTCAAAGACATTTCTGATACGCTAGAAATCATGCTTGGTGGTAAAAGTGAAACGACTTATGTTGAGCGTGGCGAAGAGTATGATGTGTATCTTCGTGGTGATGAAAACAGCTTTAATAATGCAGCGGATTTAAGCCAGATTTATCTGCGAACTAATAGTGGGCAGTTAGTGACGTTAGACGCGGTCACTAAAATTGAAGAAGTGGCAGCTTCTATTCGTCTATCTCACTACAACAAACAGAAATCCATCACTATTACAGCCAACTTGTCAGAAGGCTACACATTAGGAGACGCGCTGAATTACCTTGATCAACAAGCGATAGACAACTTACCAGGTGACATCTCGGTGAGTTATTCTGGCGAGTCAAAAGACTTTAAAGAGAACCAAGCGAGTGTTGCTGTCGTGTTTGCGTTGGCATTGCTTGTGGCGTATCTCGTGTTGGCGGCTCAGTTTGAAAGCTTCGTGAACCCGTTAGTGGTGATGTTTACGGTACCGATGGGCGTATTTGGTGGCTTCCTTGGCTTGGTTGTGATGGGGCAAGGCATGAACATTTACAGCCAGATCGGCATGATCATGTTGATCGGCATGGTGACTAAAAACGGCATTTTGATTGTCGAATTTGCCAACCAGTTACGTGACCGTGGTGTTGAATTCGAAAAAGCGGTTATTGATGCGGCTGCGCGACGTCTACGCCCGATCTTGATGACAGCATTTACCACGCTTGCTGGTGCCATCCCGTTGATTGTTTCGACAGGGGCTGGTTATGAGAGCCGTATTGCCGTGGGTACCGTGATCTTTTTCGGGATGGGATTTGCGACATTGGTCACCTTATTTGTCATCCCGGCTATGTACCGATTGATTTCGGCGAAAACACAGGCGCCAGGTCATGTAGAAGCAGAATTGAACAAAGCACTCAGCCACGATACAAAAGGCCGTATTGCTCATCCTTAGCCGCTGTACGTAAAGCTTTGATTGAAAACACCGAACAACTTTTGTTCGGTGTTTTTTTATATTGAGAGTGATTACTTATAGATCTAACGATTATTTTTGTTTATTATTTCGCCACTTCTTCGAGGGGCACAGGACTCGCTCATCGTATTGACTGAATGTCGGGTCTTGTTAGGTTTCATGCCGGGAAAGCTGCATATACCTATTATTATTTGAGGTGTTCTCTTGAAAAAAGTACGTGGTAGTTACATGGTAGAAATGGTTTTAGTTGCGGGTGTTATGGCGTTGTTAGCGACCACTGCACTTCCGACGTTAACGAATGCACTAAAAGATCGTCAAGATGGCATTTTACACTCTCTCGATGCCGGTCAACCAAGTAGCCATGTGAATCAAGAGACAACAGAAAAGTTCTCCGCTCAGTAACTGATGACACTCCGTAGATTGTAAAACAAGCCGAGGTAAAAACCTCGGCTTGTTTGTATTTCAATTCTGGTAACTTGGTGCTACCTAATGTTAGAAGCGTTTCCCTAAGCTAACTTGCACACCTTCGTAGCTGTCGTAAAAATCTTCAAAGCCCATATCTGCGACATTATAGATGTACTCTGCGCGTAACCAGATATCTTTGCTCATATCCCAATGGACACCAGCACCGATGTTGAATAGTGCTCCTGAATCATCTGTGACTTTTTGTTGGTTTGGAACGTACATTTCTGCCTGAGTCCCTAACGCGGTCACGCGGCCAAACAAAGAAAGTGGCGTATCGCCAAGGTTATCACTGGTCAATACAGCTGACATACCCGCTTGGTAATAGTGCAAATCCAAATCTGTTTTCAGTTTGTCGTTCTTCAGTTCGTTTTGGGAATAGCGAAGCACACCTTCAAACGCAAGGTATTGATTAACATGATAGCCCCACCCAACAGTGATATGTGGTGTGGACCACTCATTGTCTCTGTCTGAGCCAAAATAGGGTGTATCAAAACCGACGTTACCAGTACCCAGATAAAAATAAGATTGATGAGTTTGTTCTTGAGCAGCAAAAGTCGGCACACTGATGGTCAAGGCAGACAATAATAGAATGGCGTTTTTCATAACTTGACGATAACCTTTGTAAAATATCGTTGTAATGAGTTGTGTTAATATTAATTTAATCAATAAGGTAGGTGGCGTTTATCATATCAGCTTTTGCGCAAAGGTAGTCATTTAGACTGGGAATTGTTGCGCTAAAGCAGACTTCCTAGGCTGGAGAACTTACTATTCGGTATGGTGACTAACGTCAATCAAATAAGAGAGAAGGAAAGGAAAGTGGCTGAATTCAAATATAAAAATCTGACTCAAGAAGAACAAGATAAGTTAGACGCGGCGACATTTCGTCGTTTATTGGCGCATTTAGACGCGAATAAAGACGTGCAGAACATCGACCTCATGATTCTTGCGGGCTTCTGTCGCAACTGCTTTAGCAAATGGTACAAAGCTGAAGCGGAAAATCTCGGTGTGGATTTAGATATTGATGACGCTCGCGAACGTGTTTACGGCATGACTTACGATGAATGGAAACAAAATCATCAGCCAGCGGCAACGCCAGAACAATTGGCGGCGTTTGAAGCGCGTCAGAAAAAGTAACCCCAATCAATAAAAAACAGCCCGTAAATAAGCGGGCTGTTTTTTACATTCGAATTTGCATCTTAAACGGTAATTGGACCGCAACATGTCGGCTCAACACAGCCTTTCGCTTGAATGACTTCAAGTTGCGCGAGGTAAGGTTGAATATCTCCGATGTTCTCTTTTACCCATGCTAAGTCGTAATACGTATCTAAGTAACGCTCACCAGAGTCACATAGAAGTGTCACGATAGAGCCTGTTTCACCGCGTTGTTTCATTTCGCAGGCCAGTTGAAGCACACCGTAGAGGTTCGTCCCCGTTGATGCGCCTACTTTACGCCCAATCAGCTGAGAAACCCAATGTGCAGTTGCCACACTGGCAGCGTCTGGAATTTTGCGCATTTCATCAATGACACCTGCAATAAAGCTTGGCTCGACACGTGGTCGACCAATGCCTTCAATTTTGCTGCCGGTCTCACCTTTTAATGAGTGATTACCTGACTGGAAAGCGTCGTAAAACACCGAGTTTTCAGGGTCTACGACACAAAGTTTGGTGTCGTATTTTTGGTAACGAATAAAACGGCCAATGGTTGCGGATGTACCACCAGTTCCTGGGCTCATTACTACCCAATTAGGAATTGGGTGATCTTCTAGTTCCATTTGGCTAAAGATAGAGTTCGCAATGTTGTTGTTGCCGCGCCAGTCAGTCGCACGTTCAGCATAAGTAAACTGATCCATGTAGTGACCATTTAACTCTTGAGCCAAGCGTCGAGACTCGTCATAAATCTGATCTGAGCGCTCTACAAGATGCGCTTTACCACCGTAAAACTCAATTTGTTCAATCTTTTTACGTGCGGTGGTTTTCGGCATAACAGCAATGAACGGTAAGCCAAGCAAGCGAGCAAAATACGCTTCTGAAACGGCAGTGCTGCCTGAGGACGCTTCAATCACTGTGGTTTCAGGACCAATCCATCCGTTACAAATCGCATAAAGAAACAACGAGCGTGCCAATCGGTGTTTCAGAGAGCCTGTTGGATGCGTGCTCTCATCTTTTAGGTAGATATCGATACCATCAAGAGAAGGCAGTTCAAGTTTAAATAAATGAGTATCAGCAGAACGTTGAAAGTCTGCTTCAATTTTACGCACTGCATTGTTGATCCAGTTGTGGTCAGTACACATGGCGTCTCTCCTTGGAAATCGATAGATAAGCATTAGATGGGAATAATTTACCTATAATACGAGAGAAAAACTTTGCTATAGTTGCCGGTAATGACTATTTTGATAGAAAAGTTTTCTACACTTCGTGGGTTTTATAGGATGAGTTTGGATCGGGTCGATAAACAGCTGCTTGCGTTGTTACAAACCGACAGCACCTTGTCATTAAATGAGTTAGCAGAGCAGGTAAATCTGACAACGACGCCATGTTGGAAGCGTTTGAAAAGGTTGGAAGAAGAAGGCTACATCGAAAAGCGCGTGGCGTTACTGAGTGCAGAAAAACTCGACCTGTCTTTTATCGCTTTTGTTCAGCTAAAAACCATCGATCACTCCGAAGATTGGTATCACCACTTTGTCACAACAGTGAGTGATTTCCCTGAGGTGATGGAGTTTTATCGTATGGCCGGCGAGTATGACTACATGATGAAAGTGCTAGTCAAAGATATGAAGTGTTTTGACGAGTTTTATAAGCGCTTAGTTAATAGTGTAAAGGGACTGTCTAATGTGACTTCAACATTTGCTATGGAATCCATTAAATCTGTCTCTTATACACATCTCAAAAAAAAAAAAAAAGGAAATACACAAGATGAATAACAAGTAAAGAGTTAAAGAGAATAAATCACATGTCACCACAAAGATGAGA